>NZ_JBLJAK010000070.1:0-12657 GCF_047530105.1 Serratia sp. T13T92
GTCAGTGCCCGCCGGTCGGTAATGTGCTCCCCGCCAAGGCGCTCATCCTGCGCAAGGCTGCGGGCCGAGCGGCGATCTGCCGCCACTATCTGCACCTCACGCCCCTGTTCGTGCGCCATCATGGCCAACTCCGCTACACGCTCACGCTGACCAGCGGCCCCCCCTTGACCGGCCACAATCGCCACCGGAAGACGGTCCTGCGCCAGCACGCTGACCGCGTCAGAGTAAGCTCGGGTTCGAGGCTGTGCTTTATCCGCAAAGGTATCAATCGGCCCGGCCCGCTGCAGGTCACGGGTCAGGGCCGCCACCGACAGTTCGTCAAGCACATGAATGTTTGAGGTGAACAGGCCTTTTTCTTTATCGAGCGGGATCAGCTGTTCGTTTTTAATCGCCGACTCGATGCCCTCCCGCGCCTGCGTCACCACACCCGGCTGCGCGGGCAACTGACCAATTGTGGTGGCCAGCAGTTCAGAGTAGGTGAAGCGCGCCCGCCGATCGCTCAGCATGCCGATGGCCAGGCCGACCGACGCACTGATGTCGACGGCCTCCACGGCCGGGGCCGGGATGTCACCCGCCTGCGCACGCTGGTCAGCGTCCTCGCGGTAGCCCCGGATATCGAAGCCGGTGGCTTTCAGTGTGTGCATCCACTCGCTCATCCGTTGCTCTGGATCGACCTTTTCTTTCGGGCGCCGCGTATCCAGCGCGGCCATGTCGCGTGATTTTAGCGATGCATCTTCCCCTACGGCCTCCTTAATCGCCTGAGTGCGACTGGAGAATTCGACGACCGGTACGTCTTTCAGTTCCCACATGCCGTGCTTCCCCACGACCTCCGTCTCATAGCCCAGCGCCGTGACATCCTGATGCAATGTGGCGCGGTAAATTTTGCCGAAGGCTATCTGGTTGGCGTACACGTTTTCGATGAAGCCGGTTTTGCCGACCTTATCGCTGCTGAGCGTGCGCCAATCATCACCGTGCTTGGTGAGGTTGGCCACCACGGCATGGGTGTGCAACAGCGGCTCCTGGTCACGGCTGGTATCGTGGTTAAACAGCGCCATCACCAGATTGCCGGTCAACTCGGTCTGACTTTTACCGTCGGTCATCACCCGCGTCGAGGCCAGTGCCTCCACCTGCTTCACAGCGGTATCCACCGCGTGGTTGTGTGCGTCAATCAGCCGTGTGTCGCCGCCGAGCATGGCCATCACTGAAATACTTTTGGGGGCTGAGAAGGTCAGGTCATAGCCCGGTCGGTGCTTGTTGGCACCCTCCTGCATACGGCTGAGATCACTCCCGTCCGGCAGGCGGCCTTCCAGCAACTGGGTGAAGGTTTTCTGGTCCACTTCCCCTTTAAGCCCCAGCTCAGCAGCCCCCTCGCCCGCCCAGCGTTCTCCCATACTGCCAATGACGTAGTAGTTATCCTTGTCGGTGTAGTAGTTTCCGGCGCTGCCGGCCGATTTTACTGTCGCCAGACTGAGCATCAGAGGTTATCTCCTGGTTCGAGGTCTTTTTCAGGCGAACGATGCACATTGATGTTCACCTCTTCACGGCGCTGCATATCCTTCCCTGACAGCCTATCTTGCTCAGCCTGCCAGGCTTCAAAGGCATCCCAGTCCACCACTTCGCCGCTGACATCAATACCGGGCGGCAACTTTTCAGCGTCTTCGGCTTTGGTGGCCAGCTCTTGCTCGGTACCGCCAACGCCCACCGCTGCTGCCGATGAACCAGATTTAGCCGCAGGTGCGCCACTCGTCGCGGGGCGCACCAAGGGCGCAGCAGGGACAACCGGCGTGACAGGGGCGTCCACAGGCGCGGGGAGTACGCTGGCAACCACTGGTGTTTCTACTTCTTCAGCTGCTGCAACCGGTGTATCCGGCGTAAACAGCACCGCCAGACTGCGAGATTCGTCTTCGCGTGCGGCCAGGGCGAGGTTCAGGCGCGCATCCGCCTGCTCATCCAGGGTGCGCGGGATGAATTCGGGTGCGACCTTCGGTCGTGCCTGGTACTTCAGGACCATCTTCACTGCCGGATAAGGTCCCGGTAGCGTGACATAACAGGAGAGGTCTGGCAGCGTCTGGATGTCGGAGTAGCTAACCAGCGTCACCCGCTCCATGTCCTTGCCTACCGACGTCCCGTCACGCACCGGGTCTACCCCGTAGGAATACTGCTCGGAGGCTTTGAGGATTTCTTTCTCGCCAATCTCCCCAGCAGCGAATTCGGCAATTTTGCGCGTCGGTGAACGGAAGAATACGCGGGTGTTCATGACGTCAAACAGCGTGGCGGCGCCTTTATCGCCGTAGATGTCCTCAAGCTGCGCGTAGGACTGAATACCGAACACATAGCAACCACCAAACTTACGGGCTTCCGGCAGGATTTCTACCAGGTCCGGCAGCTTGTGCAGGGTGGGCAGTTCGTCGCCAAACACCCATACCCGGCGATCCCGGTTCTCACCCATCCCGAGCAGCCCTCGGATGGCGATGGATAGCCACATCGAAATGACCGGCTTGAGGGACGCATGGGTGTCGGCGTTGGATGAGATGAACAGCCAGCCGTTTTTCCCGTCTTCCCGCACCCCACGCATCCAGTCACGGATGGTAAACGGCTCGCCGTTACCCTCAATACCCTGCAGGTAGCGAATGGCTTTGACGTAGTTGGTCAGCACCGCCCGAATAGAGATGGCGGTCTTCTCGATTTTCTCTTCCACCAGGTTGGCCGCCGGCGAGTTTTTAAGATAGGCACGCAGCTTTTCGATTTTAATCGACAGCAATGTATCGACCAGTTTGCTGTAGCTGCGGTCTTTGTCATTACGCATCAGATACGCCGCCTCGGCAAAAATGGTACGCCCGGACCCCTGCCAGAAGGGGTCTTCTTTGGTCCCCATAGGGATGAGCGTGTTGGAGATGTTGTCAAAATCCGGCTGAGTCAGACACTCACGCCACAAATCCCAGGCCGCACAGCGGGCATCGAGCGGGTTGAGAATTTTATCGGTGGCCGGGTCGTAATAGCTTTTGACGAATTCGCAGGAACGGTCGTAGACAATCACCATGTCGCCACGTTTGCGAGCATAATTCATCAGGCGACGTATCGCCTCGGACTTCCCGGAACCGACCGTGCCGTGCAGACAGAAGTTCTGGATTTCGGAGTTCTTGATGAGCGGCAGGTCGCCAATTTTAATGTCGGACGCCATACCGTCGCGTTTAAGCATCTTCGCCACGCGTTTCGGGTCATCGGTCAGCTCACGTCCCCCGGTGACCTCATCCTCACTCTGTTGCTTACCCTGATGGCCCAGCACCCAGGTGGTGACGAAGAACGCCACCACGCAGACCACGGCAGCGATGATGGCAGCCAACAGAAACGTCGCCCAGACCTGCTCGGCACACCAGATAAGGTATTTATCCTGCAATACCTGCAGCGCGTTGTACTTAAGCTCTTTCTCGTAATAGCGCACGGTATAGACCGGCTGGGATTTAACTATATCGCGCATCGGCGACAGCGTCTGGCACCAGTAATACAGCATGCCGTTAACAAACGTCTGCCACGACAGTTTTACCCAGAAGGTCAACGCGACAATAATGGCAAACAAAATAACGAGGCAATAAATAATAATATTGGCAATCTGACTGAACATACGGATGCGCATGCTCGCAATCTGACCACCCTGGGTCATATCCTTGGCATTAAAACTCATGATATCCGTCCGGTATAAAAGAGAGGATTAAACGAAAAAGAGAATTGGTTTCAGCGCTGATAACTATTTCTGCCGCTGCGATTGCCTATTCCGCCCAAACCGTTCGCACATTTAATTCGACCACGGGTTCCAGATTCGCCGGCAACACTTCACGGCTGCACAAAGGATTTGCACAGTAGTTCTGCGTTTTACGGTTAAAGGCGGGGAGTCAGTTAAGCGATTAGGTTGTCAGCAGAGCCGCGGGAGAACTGCCTGCTGAGGAACTCAGTCGCCACAGCAGGCAGGGTGCAATTATTGTGCTTTAGCGGCTTTCACGATCTCGGTGAATGCCGAGAGTTTGTAACGCGAAATATCGGCCATAAAGACAAAAACAGTGAATACAGTCAAAGGAATAATTAAGAATGAATACAATGCTGATTTCACACCGTAGAAAGCCACTAACAGGCACAATACCAGATTCAGCACTGCATACCCTATTGCATACCCTTTCACTTTTCTTGCATATACGCCGATAATTTTTGACTTATTACGAAACGACGCAGGGAGCGAGAGAATAAACCCCCTGTAATTAGCTACAATTAATAATATCATCAGACCTATAAATGTACTCATACCAACAGCAAATAGGTCTTCTTCAATGCGGTCACCGTTTAAACTAAACGCGACCAGCGGAGAGATAAACATCAGCAGCAACACCACCACGCCGGGTTTTGCACAGTCCCAGAAGCCCGGGATAACAAGTGCATCACTGGCCATAATCGCCTTAAGTTCTTCTATTTCTTCACGGATGACCTTTTGCGTCAACATGACTCACCTCACTTCTTTTCAGCCTGATTTTTGGCTTCCCGGGCGCGATCCATCAGACTTTTATCGTCGGATGCTTTCCCCACCATTTTCTGACTCTGTTTTTCGTCGGTGTAGTGTTTATTCTGCGCGGCCCGCACCTCAGCGTGGTTCTCTTTCAGGTTGTCCTGCTGGGTACTGATTTCACTCGACTGCCCCTCTATCTTATGACGAGTTTCCGCCTGCGCGTTTTGATTACCGCTAATCATTGTGTCCACTTTATCACCAACGTTATTAGCGATGCCAGCATTCGTCGTATGGCGGTCTATTTGTTGGCTATTGTTCGCAAAATCGGCCAGTACCGCATCCGTATTACCACCGCCGGAGACCGTCCCCATTCCGCTGCCCAGTGCGGCGCTTCCGCTGGTATAGTGCGCGTCAACGCCCGGTGCCACCTGCTCATTCACAAACTCCCGTGCCAGCGCCGAACGCTGCGCCGCGACTTCCGGTGAACTGGTGTTGGTCAGGATCGCTTCGGCATTATCCGGGGCGTGTTTCGCCACGAAGTTGGCGAACTGCTGGGTCAGGTTTTCGCTCATCTGCCCTGACATCGTCTCAGTACGCGAGGCCATCTCCGCATATTCCTGACTGCGAGTGTGTGCATCGCTGTACTGGGTGTAGCTACTTTTCGCGCTGCTGAGCGAGGCCGCCAGTTGGTCTACCCGTGAATCGGCATTGTTCTGGCTGTGGCTACCGGATTCGCTGGTTTTCTGGCTGGTAAAATAGTCCATCCCCTGCTTGAAGTCGGACGCTGCCTGGGCGCTGGCATCATGGCGGGCATCCTGACTGGCCCGGGTTCCTGAACTGGCTGAGGTACTGTCATGGTCAACGTCAGATATCCCGCCTTTCAGGCTCGCCGCCACCTTAACACTTCCTCCATTACCCAATATTTCCAGACCCGTTCCCGCTGTCACGGTACCCACGATATCCGCCCCTTTTGTAACATTGAACGAACTCTGAGCCAACTCCTGCGTGGCCTGGTCTTCGCTGATGTTGTTGGCTTTGGCATAGCTTTCTACGGCGCTGCGCATTTTGCCTGCCATCATGGTTGATTGTCCGCCCTGCGAACTGTCGGCACCCTGGGTCATCGTGCTGCTGTTGCCGCGCTGGCCGGTAAATTGCTGCAGGGAGTTCCAGGCACTGCTGATACTGCTGTTGAACCCGCTCATTGCCGTCTGCGCCTGAGACTCAGACTCTCGGGACATCTGCTGCTGCGCACTCGCAATCTGGCGCGACACGTTGATATCCACCGGCAGTTTTGACATGGCCCCGGAGCTGTCCACCACCGTATCACCGCCACGGGTGCGGGTGGTCATTGCACCATTCCCCAGTTGATGGCTCATTTGCCCAAACACCGTCGAGCTGTTGGTGTTCCAGTTGAAGCCGCTGACGTTCTCGGTCTGCATATTGGCGTAAGAGTAGTTACCGTCGACCGCGCCGGACGCTGCCGTGGCTGCCGGGCTGATGGCTGAAGACGCCAGATGGCTGTACAGGCTCGAGAAGCCCGCCCCGAGCCCCTTGAGCATGCCCCACGCCAGCGGCGGGATGAGCATCGACAGATAACCGGCCGTGGTGGCGAGGTCGGAATATTTAATCTGCACCTGCGAGAGTTCAGACAGCACCACCGGCGAGCCGTTAGCTTTGGCGTAAAACGTCATGCAGCTGTTCAGGATGGCATACAACAGCGGCCAGCTCTGCACCCACATGATGGCCAGCACGTAGCCCTTGAGCACGTTCAGCGTCACGGCATTGAACATCCCGCCTAAAATCATCAGCGGGAACAGCCCAATCGTCAGCCCCACAATCAGCGTTTGCGACATCGGCAGGGAGCGCAACGCCACCTGTCCGACAGTGGCATGCGCCAGCCGTTGTTTTTCCATCGACGAGGTGGTGGAAATATTGAGCAGGCTCGCGGTGTCGCCGTTACGGGCCGCGTAGCTCATGATGCCGTTGCGCACCGCATTCATGGTGACGTTCTGACGCATAATCTGCGCGGCACTCTGTCCAGCCCCGTAGAAATAGCTGTAGCTGTCGCCCACCATCTGGCTAAACAACGCATCCGGGTTCGGGCGGCCACCAAATGCCTGACGTACATAGTAGCTCCAGGTCTTGCCACCGGTCTGCGTATCGAGCGCCAGCTTCGGTTTAATCACTGCTGCCGCTTCCTCGCAGGTCATGAACAGATTTTTGTCGTTGAACACACCGCGCAGCGGGCTGGGCCGGGAGAAAATCAGCGTGTAGGGATCGGGGCTGTTCATCAGGTCTTCCATGCTGTATTTCCCGTTCAGGAAAATATCACCCATCACGCAGTTCTGGACGTAGTCGGTAAACAGCGTGGTGATTTCCGGGTTCTGCGACAGAAAGTCGGTACTGCGCGACACCAGATTCGCCCCAAAGATCATCCCGGTCTTGCTATAGGTGACGCTGTCGGGCTGCGAAAACACCATTTCGTAGCCCTGTACCAGGGCATAACCGATTTTGGTAGTCAGTGAAGCGGGCAGCGCCAGCCCCACCGGCACGTTGTCCACCTGATAAACCCGTGTCAGGTCGCTGTTGTCGATGATCTGCACGGGCGTGCGCACCCCGACCAGCAGGGATATCAGTACCATCACTCCGGCCCAACCCAGCATATCCATCACGCTGTGGCGGCGTATCCAGTTCACCGCGACCAGGAGCACTGAAAAAGCGATCACCATGCGTTGTATCGTCGCCCAACTGTCGCCGTTCATGAAGGTCACGATGGCATTGAGGGTCGCCCGCAGCCAATCGCCGCCGGCAATGACATAGATTTCCTGCATCAGCGCGCCCCCCCGAAGTGGTAATTATTCTGATAGCGTTGCAGCATGCGGGCCGAGACCTGCTGACGCATGTAGCTCATCTGCCGATCCACAACCAGCAGTGCATCCTGCTGGACCTGCACCTGCGCCTGGAATGACGCTATCTGGCGAGTCGCTTCGTTGAGGTTGTTGTTGATGCTCTCAATCACTGCCTGGTCATAATTCCCCGTGGCTACCATCGCCCGAGCCTGTTGAACCAGTTCCTGAATGTACTGCAGCAGGATGTCGTAACCGATGTAATCGGTCAGCTGATACACCAGGCTGTTCGACACCCCCAGCATTTGCGGGTCGACCAGGTATTTAAATACCGGAATGGTGGTACTGGTGATGAAGCCCTTCTCTTTTTCGGTGAGCTTCTCATCGGTCACGGCCTTGTTCTGAATGCCGGCGAGGATGTCTTTGATCTGATTTTTCAGCGCGTTTTCCTGCTTGATGGTGACCGTCGAATCCGCCACCACCTTCAGGCAGTTGTCGCTGTCGTTGCAGTGGTACACCCGCGCCGTGCCGCCTTCCATCATGGCGCGCATCAGGTCACGGTCTGTGGTTCTGGCAGGCAGCGGGGTGATGTTGCCGTTTTCGTCAAACACCATCGTGCCGGTCAGGGTCATGATGAGCTCTTTCAGTTCCTTGTTGCCGTCAAACATCCGGTTTTTACCGAGCGCACTCCAGATAACATTGATGTTTTTGGTAATGCGTTCTTTATCTTTATCGCTCGCTTTATCACGGACCTTGTCCAGGCTGCCGCCCACGGTACATCCCTGCCGTGAGGCCGCCCAGTCGGCAAACATGTTGCTCTCTCCAGAGATGTCCTGGCAGACCTTTTGCTGGGAAACCTGCGTGCGCGGGAACAGCCCGCCGACAATGCCCTGCGCGGCCTGACAGGAGCTGAGATTCATGCTGTTGATGTCGCTGGCCATTTTCTGCAGAAAATCTTTGGCAGTTTTGATTTCCGGTACCGTGGTCTGCAGGGCGAGGTCAAAGAAGTACCCGGCCGAATTGGACATGATCTGTTTGGCGAACCGCTGCAGCTGCTCGCTGTTGATGAAGCTGAACGAGCCCAGGTAGGCATCGATACCGCCGCAACCGGCGTTAATGTCCGGCAGGGTCATCGAGACCAGCTGGATGGTTTTCACCTGGGTGCGGGCATACATCGATCCACCGGAGGCATAACCTGCCGCCTGCCCTTGCCAGACCTGGGGCTGACTGGTGTTGGAATCAAATCCGAGTTTGTTAAAAAATTGATTCATATCGCTGTTCACATCGGCTGCAGCCGTCACCGACAACGTCAGCAGTGCCGCACACAGGGCGGCCCGTGGGGTTTTCATCATAGCGCGCGCCCTCCCTGACGCATCTGCAACACGGTATCGAGACGAGCCATAAAGCCCTGCTCGTCAGTGGCCCCCTGCAACAGCGGCAACGCTTCCAGGGTGTTCACGTTAACCAGAAACGTGGTGGGGGTAGCGACCGGCAGGTTGGGGAAGAATGTCCGCATAACATCTGCCGGCACCGGTAAGGCTTCGGGGTACGCTTCGTCGCCGTGCCCATCAATGGTGTAGGCCATTACGCCAAACCCCACGCGTTCAGACAGCGACTTCAACACCGGGTCGAATTTGTGGCAATACGGGCAACTCCCCTGCATAAACAGCACCACCTTCCATTCCGCCAGGTTGGCCTGCTGCCCGTTGCTCAGCCGGAACCAGACCGGTTGACGGGCTGGAGCTGCAGTGACCGCCGTCGCGGCAGATGCTGGGGTTTCTGTTTTGGTTTCAGGTGCGGCGGCGCCAAGCCCTTTTGGACTCCATAACGATTGAAGTTCGTCCATCGTGCTTGCCTGAATGCCCGGAGGGCAGACACACAGTACGGTCAGCAGTAACAGTGGTTTAACCTTCATGGTGTTCAGCTCCTGTTGCCGGCCTACGGTCGGCGGCGTCCTGCTCTGCCGCCCGTGCCCGGGCAATCCAGACGTTGAGGATGCGGTAGCCTCCCCACAGGGTGAGCGACACCCCGATAATCTGCGCCAGCAAAATGGCCATTGATGGATTGGGGCGTACCAGGCGGGAAACAATGTGAAACCAGGCGCCCAGTGTCAGTATCCACAGCCCGACGTTGTCAAACTCAGGCAGACGAAAGCGGAATTTACGCATACAGACTCTCCGAAAACTAAAAGTTGGGGGCAAAATCGGTGGAAACGTTCAGGAACTGTTTGGCCAGGTCGTCCTGACTGATAAACCCGTAGGACACGGGCTTCACGGTGCCGCTTTTCGGGTCGGCCAGCATCAGCGCCGGGAAGTGACGAATACCCAGACGCTCGGCCTGGCCCGCGTCAACGCGGCTGTCGGGCAACAGCGGATTGATGATGCCGTCCACGGAGACTGGAATAACACTCAGGTGGTAGGTTTCGCGGAAGTTCTTGATCACCTGCGCCAGTTGTCCGTCGATGGGATCTTGACCCCGGTAGAAGAACATCACCCCGTAATGCTGAGCCAGTGTTTCGATAGCCCGGCGCTGGTCGGCAAAATCCGCCGCCAGCTGATTGCGCACGGTGCCGTTGTAGTGGCTGTGCTGCAGGTTGTAGTCCAGTTCCGGGTGCACCAGCATGGCTTTTTTGGCGCTCATCGAGAACAATCCGGCCTGCTGCGTCCAGTAATTCTGCAACCGGAAATAGCGGGTGAAGTTTTCCACGCCCGGGTACAGGATGGCTTCATACATCGCCCGTTTCGTGGCCTGTTGCAGCGTGGCCAGTTTTTCCATGATGTCCGGTTGTGCGGGCGGTGCTGTGGGCGTGGGCGGTTCTTCCGTTTTCCGCTTCAGGCTTTCGTTGTACCACTGCCAGCCGGCATCCTTCGCCAGCACCGGCAGGCTGAGCAGCAGCGCGGCCACCGTCACGGAGAGTCGTTTTTTCATATGGCCGCCTTACTTACTCTGCAGCTGAGTGGCTATCTGCTCACGGACACGTTCCGTCAGCGCGTTGTTGTCGGGGATGTTCTGGTTGTTTTGCAAATCTTCAAAGAAGTTAGAGAAGTCGAGATTGTCGAATTTAATCTGCTGGAGTTCGGTCTGGGTGATACCCCGGCAGTCCGGACTTTTTGCAGCCCCGAAGCCGATGCGCAATTGGCCATTGCGCCCCTGCTGCTGAACAATCTGGGCCAGTTTTGAATCGAACTGGCAGTAACCGCGTTTTTTCTCCAGACACACACCCAACACCTTTTTCGAGCAGAACTCCCCGACGCTGACGGTGAGTTGCTTCTCTTTGGCTTTGCCCAGCGCTTTCTCTTCGGTGCTGCAGCTGGCAATTCCAATATCCTGCCCCCAGCCCGAGTCCTTGCAGCAGTTGCTGAAGCCGACCGCAAACTTCTTGCAGAACTTAGCGCTGCCGGTGAACGCGCGCACATTCACGCCGTTGAGGTCTGCCACGTCTTTCCCCGCCGCCGCGAGGGCCGCCAGCGCAGACACCACCGGCGCGAAATCATTGTTTTTCCCCTGCTGTGCACGCTCACATTCACCATCGAGACAGAAGGTGTCGCCGCCACAAATCATCACCTTGCCGGTGGTGCGGGTTTCACAGGAGTAGCTGGCGTATTCATGCAGGCAGCCACCTCCGTCTTCCGTGTTGAAAGCGCAGTTGCGAGACGCAAGCGTGCAAGCGGGGTTGTCCATATACTTTTGACAGCTCCCCCCCTCGGCCAGCTGGGTTATATAGGTGTCTTTGAACTGCCAGCACGCCTGGTTGATGGAATACGGTTTGCCCTCTACGATAAGGGTCCTTTCGCCTCCCGGTTGAAGGCACTCAGTATTGGACTGACGTCCCTCATCCTTGTTGAAAGGGCAATGCTCGGTCCACGCCACGCGGGGCGTGAATATGCGCGTATCCACCTGGAGATCAAAATGGAGCGTGGCTGGGATAGGTGATTTATGCTTGATCAGCGCGCCGCCCGTCCCCTTCTTGTATTTACGGTCTCCGTGCGAAACCTCAAAGGGGTGGCCAGCCACCAGATCGACCTGTGAGGGCCAGAAATCAGTCCCGCTTTGCTCGGTCCCTCCCTGATAATAAAGCGACGTGCCCAATACACTTATATCAGTGCGCTGGTTCCCGTCGACGCGTGGATATCTGTACGTCGCCCGGATGATTTTCCCACTGACGGGCGGAGTGATCGTGATATGAACGGCACCTCCGTAAATGTTGAACGGTTGCTCAGATAACGTCACCTCAAAAGATTTCTGCTCCGTGCTCCCCGACCAGTCGCCGGTCAACTCAGCCGTTCGCGTACACGCCTGCTCAACCTGAACGTCCCGTTCGCAGCTATAATTGGTGAATTCACTGCGGTTGATCTGTTGGGCTTCACACTGCAGCTGTCCCGTTTTACCGATAATGGTGTCTGCCTGGGACTGCACCTCCTTCCCGGACTGGATGAACGGCGCATCCGGTGAAATCGGTTCCTTCGGGTTATTCATCATGGAGTCGGTCACCGCTTTCCCTGCCTCGGTCTGGCTCCAGGCGTTACTGCCGTCGGTTTTCAATGTGCCATCGCTGGTCGCCTTCACGCCGCCGTAGTAATTTTTCTCGCCGGGGGAATCGGTGTAATTCGGGATACTGTCGCCCGGATTGAAGTTGTTCAGGCTGCTGTCGCCCTTGCCCTTTATCTCCCGGGCAAAATCAGCCCCGGCTTTGTACTGCGCATCCGCATCGGTTTGCGCGTTGGCCATCCCCACCATGAGGAGCACGGCCACAGAAACCAGGCACACGCGGTTCATTTTTTGGCTCCTTCTTCCAGCAGGCGGCGGGCTTCATCCCGGCAGTCGCCCTTCTCCACCACTTTTTCCAGCGCCTGCTTGAGCCGCAGGTTGCCCCGGATAACATCGTGACCCGCCGGGCAGAACACCACGAGCGACGGCACGCTGGTGATATCGAACTCGCGGTAGCGGGTGGGGTCAATCGCCACCCCGTCGGTGCTGCCGTCTTTGACCAGCGCCATGATGGCGTCAGCCGTGGTCTTCATGTCGTTTTGCACCATCCCCCTGAGCGTCGCCGGAATACCGAAACGGCGGGCTTCCGACAGCATGCGTTTAAGGCCGGTTTCGGGAATGGAGAACGACACGAAGTACAGCGCCCCCTGCGCCGGTTTATCGGATTGGGCGTCCATCTGTCCTTGTTTCAGGCCGTCGATAAACGTAAGCGTCGTTAAATCCCCACAGTGTTCGGTCGTGGGGTTTAAGGTAGGGTGATTTTCCAGGGCAGCAGCGTGTCCCAGTCGATGGCGTCGTCCGGCGATTTCAGCGCCGTCAGCAACGCATGCA
>NZ_JBLJAK010000071.1:0-12531 GCF_047530105.1 Serratia sp. T13T92
GCATGCGTTGCTGACGGCGCTGAAATCGCCGGACGACGCCATCGACTGGGACACGCTGCTGCCCTGGAAAATCACCCTACCTTAAACCCCACGACCGAACACTGTGGGGATTTAACGACGCTTACGATTAAACGCCAGTTGGGATTTGAGAGTTCGGCAGATAACACTGTCGAAAAAAAGCTTCATTAAAAAGTGAGCTCATCGTCCAGAACGACAAAATTCTGAGGATAAAAAATGCTCGACTTAACCGCAGAGCAGCAACATCTGGCAAAGATAGTTCATGATTATGCCTGCCAATTTCCTCTAACAGAGCATGGTGATGCTCTGCTGTTGCAGGGCTGTTATGACTATATGGAAGCCTTTAAACGGGTGATGGACAGTACATCAAAAGTTCAGATGGACTACATCTGCCAGCAATATCCTGGATATTTTCGCTTTGCGAAATGGATGGAGCGACTGGCTCAGGGGATTGCTGATGGCGTAATTGAGGCCCCGAAAGATCACTAAAACACAGGCCGGAAATTTCGGCGGTTCCGGCGTAGAACCCCATGTTGAATGTGATGGCCCTGGCAACTATCAGGGCCGACTGCCATTGTCTCAGACTGCGTCAGAACTTCACGTTAACTTTTGCCCACAAGGTGCGGCCCGGTTCATTAACAGACGTATTCGCGGAATAGCCGAAACTGCTGTTTCCAGCAAGGTTCAGGTGTTCACTGTAATCCTTGTTGAACAGGTTATCGACCCCCGTGCTGACTTTGACGTACTTATTGACTTTGTACGCCGCATTCGCAGAAAAGACCGCAAAACCGGGGCTGGCGGCAAAATCCTTGCCAACGACATTCCCTTCATTCTCGGCGATCCGGTTCTGGCTGCTGACCAGACGTAGCAAACCGGTACTGCTCCAGTCCCCTTTTTCCCATGACAGCCCTAGGCGGGCTTCCAGCGGTGGGATTTGTGGCAATGGTCTGCTGTCACGGGTATTTTCAGCCCACGAATAAGCCAGGCTGGTCTCGGTTTTCCAACTGTCCGTCAGTTTATAACTGAAGCCAGTCTCTCCCCCCATAATACGGGCATTAACGTTATCGGCTTCGCTAACGCGCGCATTCTTGGGATCATAACGGAACAGAATAAAGTCGTTAACATGCCCAACGTAGGCGGACACCCACCCGTTCAGTTTCTTGGTGCTGTACTGTGCACCTATATCCAACTGAGTGGTTTTCTCCGCTTTTACACTATTAAAGGCGCTGGTATTGCCACCAGGCCCATAGGTTGGAGAGAACAGTTCCCAATAATCAGGGAAACGCTCGGTATAACCCACACCGGCATACAGCATCAGTGGCATGTCTGCCAGCGAGTGTTCTATGCGGGCAAACCCGGCATAGAACACATCGTTGCGTCCTGCAAGGCCGGTGTCGGTAAAGTTATCTACCAACACACGATCCAGACGCGCACCGCTAACGACGTTATCCTGATCGGTGGCTGTCCAAGTCAACTCACTAAAAACGCCATAATTACGGAAGCGAGCATCTTTCACCCAGCTATCGCTTTCTTTATTACGGTGCGTGTTCTGTTGCATGTCTGCGCCGCTTTCAAGTTTGATATCGCTCCACAGCCAGGTTCCCATCATGCGGCCACCGACGGTCCGGCGATCAAGTTGCATGGCCATGGGCATGCTCATATTCATGCTCGAACTGCTCGCTGTGTTCATTGAGGATGACATGTCCATAGCCGACGACGTCCCCATGCTCATTGATGAACTGTCGTGCATGGCGCCCATGGACGAACCCATGCCGCCCATTGACATGCTGCCGGGTGATCTCAACGATAAATTATCCATGATATGGTCGGCATAATTGTAATAAGTACTGGCTTCAAATTTGTCGAACACGTCCCCGATGTTGGACTTTTCAAAGCGCATCCCCAGGCTTTCGCGTTTGAATTGCGAACCATCCATACTGCGCCCGGCATAACGCGCTTCGCCATCGCCTTGCCCTGCGGTCAGCTCCAGCCAGGTGTCTTTATCCGGCGTCCACCCCAGTGCCATATCCGCGTTCCACTTATCCCACTGAGAAGGCACCCGCTGGTTGTTACCATCCTTGTAATCGTCAGATCGAGATTTGTTACCGATCAGGCGCAGATAGCCTTGCTCATTTCCCAGGCTGATATCTGCATTTTGATCCCAACGACTATTTGATGCCCCGAGCAGGCTGGCATCACCTTGAATACCGGCTTTCTCAAAAGAAGGTCGCTCACGTTCGAAATGCACTGTTCCTGCAGAGTTACCCGGCCCCCAAAGTACCGTTTGTGGCCCCTTGGTCAGCGTCAGAAGATCAAAACTTTCTGGTGAAATATAGGAGCTTGGTGCATCCATACGCGCGGGACAGGCTCCAAGCATTTCACTGCCGTTGGTCAAAAGGCGCAAACGCGAACCGAACATACCGCGAAAAACCGGATCGCCATTGGTTCCGCCGTTACGGATTTGAGAAAAACCTGGGATGGTTTTCAGATAATCAGACCCGTCACTGGCCGGAACCGGCTGGCGCGGTGTTTTAGGTGAAGTCACGATCGTCAGTGGAGAAATGGCCGGTGCAGTAACTACCATCACCGACCCATCATCTGGGGTAGCCGCGCTATTCTGATGTTCTTCATGGCCGTCTTCAGCCTGAACAAATGCGGGTAAGGTGAACATCAAGGTCATCACCGTTGCCAGCGGTGATAAAGAGAGTCGAGTATTTTTCATAGTTAAAGCCTGTTTTTATCGGCCTGCCTTTCCCAAGCAGGCATTTACTGGCCATCAGTTGGAATGGCCAAGCATAAAACGTCACGGAACAATGGGCCTGTATCAGCCTCTGTTTCGTGAACGGTAAATTATTGTCTTGCTGAACGGCAAAACTTAACGCAGTGAAAACAGGCTAGGCGGGGCGCGGGGCTGGCATTTGGAATAACAGGCAGACAGTAACGGAGAAACAATGACGGGCAAAAACGGCGCTTGTGAAACAAGCAGTATCAACCAGATAAAAGGAATGAAAACGGTCTGGATCAGCGGTAAGTGAATGAGGAGCTGACAATAGCCGCAGGCGATGTCTTCCATCGGTGAACTGCCCGGGTTTGAAGCCAAGTGGTGGGACATGCTCTGGGAAACAGCGCAGGCACTGTCTAAAGAAGAGTGGAGATCATGCTCCATACCTGGCATAGCGTGGTGCATGGCCGCCGTATCAGGCATATCATTGTGTGTGGTGGTTATCGCTGCCGAACAAGGCTGACTGGCACGCTGATGCTCCAGTGATTTCGAAATCACTGGAGCCACGAACAACATCAGTATTGCCAGCAACGCCAGATAAATAGGGAACTGGCGGCGAGAAAGTGAAAAAAGCGATAGCACTCGAACAACCGCACTTTAAAAAAATGTTGCCCTATAGTACCGAATGAGAAAGATGATTGTTACAAAAAAGCTATTCATCTATCAAAAGGAAGGGCTGTTTATGTCTCAATACAACGCCTAAACCCATCTAAATATGTTGGGCCATTATACGTTTTCGTTATCGGAGGATATTCTGAATGGGGAGTTAATGCCATTTAATTTCAATATAAACAATGAATTATCTCCTTGGTGGGGTTTTTTACATCACTGGCCCTCAAACCCCGTGGGTCACTTTGTTGCATTTCAACTGGGAATGGGGCGACCGCTGGTTCTCCTGCTCGAACGCGGTTTCCATGATGAGGGCGTAACGGTAAAACCCCGGATATTCCTGGGTTAATGCCATCAGTTCTTTATCCGTGGTGCCGGTCCAAATCTGATGCAATTCGGGGGTATAGCCCATCATGCGGTTGATAACCCGCTGCGGCTCCGTGACGCCTTGTGCATCCAGCTTCAGCATATGTTGATCCATTTTTGCCGCCATTCGGCGAAAATCGGCCATTGTCATCGGTGTTTCCTTTTTACCGGTTTGGCAGGGAGCAATGCTTCGCGGGCTCCAGCGCGACCGTATGGTGATCTGGGGGGCTGTCGATGAGCCTCGCGTTCAGGCCATATTCCGTCATGACACGAATGAAGGTGACGGTGTCACCAATAATACGAAAAGGGACGGGGTGCAGGTGGCGTCCGTCCTGGGTAAAGGCCGCATTCAGCGCCGTTTTTTCGACGTAGAAGCCGTTGTTAAGTGACGGCGTCAGGGTCACTCCGGATTTCCACTCATGTGCATCCATCACGTAATTGTCCCAGCCCTGGTCTTTCAGCGTTTCAGAGGCGTAGGTGAGCCGGAACAGATCGGATTGTGCGGCCAAATTGCCACTGCAGGAGCGCCACAGGGAGTCCAGGTGCTGACGCAGTTTGCCTGCCGCTCCGTGCTTACGCCCGCGTTCGAGTAGCCAGTTGATGTCGACGGCCACGCTTTTGGGGAATCGCTTCTGCTTTTGGGCGGTGGCCAGCCAGCGAATAAGAAACAAATTCTCTGCATATTGCGTGCCGGCCATGCCATCTTGACGCGCCAGCCCCAAGGCTGCCAAGGCACAAAATGCCAGGTGACTGAGTGCTGAGGTGGTATTTTCCGTGGTAACGGATTCGGTCTTGTCTAACAACGTCTATCCTGCCTGTTTTGACGAAAGATTAATAAGAGATCTACGACCCATCGTCATTCAGTGTAACCGGTAAGCAGCAGGATGGAGTCATCCTGGTCCCAAAAGTTCACTAAAAATAGAAAGTCGGTAATTTCGGCGGCTCAGGCATACCCCCCCCAAAAAATCATGCATAACCAAGTTAGAACACATTTGGTCATGTACTTATCGGTTGTGCTGCATTTTTTTATGCATTAATATTTTTTATGTATATATACGATTTTATTTTCATTAAACGGAAATATATTCACGCCATAAATAAGGAAGGCGGATGGCAAGCATGAGCAGGGAAGCCAGTGGGCTTCGCTTTACGCTGAGTGTGGGCAGTCTGGAACCAGAAACTTTCGTGGTATCAGGCTTTACGTTGCATGAACAGTTCTCTACGCCATTTATCCTTGAACTTGAGGCTGCCAGTGCCAATCCCAGCATCGAGTTCGCTGCTATTTTGGATAGAACCGCCACGCTGACTGTCTGGCGCGATACCGAGGTACAGCGGATCGTCAATGGCATCGTGGTTGAAGTGGAACAGGGAGATACAGGACGCCATCAGACACATTATCGCCTGAGTATACGCCCCGCACTCTGGCGCGCTGGATTAGTCAGAAATTCACGCATCTTTCAACAGCGAAATGTTCAGGAGATCCTGGAAACGTTATTGAAAGAACATCATATCAGTCACTACGCGTTTGCGTTGCGTGATACCCATGCCAGGCGTGAATTCTGCGTCCAGTACCAGGAAAGTGACGCAGAGTTTCTGGATCGTCTTGCCGCTGAGGAAGGGATTTTCTATTTCTTTGAGCATAAAGATCAGCAACACACGCTGGTCTTTGCCGATGACTGCGCCGCACTGGATACCGGGCCAACACTCCCTTATCATCCTGCCAAAAGGGCAGATTCAGATACGTTATGTATCAGTACCTTCCGTCGCAAAGAAAGTCTGCGTCCGTCTGAAGTCTTGCTGAAAGATTACACCTTCAAAAATCCGGGGTGGCAGGCAGAATCCCGTGAGACTGCCAATGACCTCGAGCACCAGGCTTTCGATTATCGCCATTATGATTATCCGGGTCGCTTCAAAGGCACTGGCCCCACAGGGGATCAATTTGCCCGCTGGCGCGTCCAGGCGTTGCGTAACGACGCGCATCAGGGAGAAGGTGCGGCCAACAGCCCGGCGCTCCAACCGGGTGTGTGGTTTACACTGGAAAATCATCCGCTGGAAACCCATAACGCCCGTTGGCAAATCACCGGGGCCACGCACACCGGCAGACAACCGCAAGCACTGGAAGAGGCCACGGGGGAACAGGGCACCACGTTGGGTTGCCAGTTTACCTTTATTCCCGACAACCAGACCTGGCGTCCCCTTTCGCTACCCAAACCGCGCATCGATGGCGCGCAGGTGGCGATCGTCACGGGAGCAGGGTCTGAAGAGATTTATTGCGATGAGTATGGGCGGGTCAAGGTACGCTTTCCCTGGGATCTCTCTGGCAGAACGGATGACACCAGCTCCTGCTGGGTACGGGTTTCGCATCCTTGGGCGGGAGCGGGCTGGGGCATGTTAGCTATTCCGCGTGTTGGCCATGAGGTCATTGTGGAGTTTCTCAATGGTGATCCCGATCAGCCCGTGATTATTGGCCGTACCTACCACGCCAACAATCTGCCACCCGGTGACTTACCGGCGACCAAAACCCAGATGGCCCTCCGCTCAAAAACCCATAAAGGCGATGGCTTCAATGAGCTGAGGTTTGAGGATCTTCGGGGCGGTGAAGAAATTTATATTCATGCGCAACAGGATATGAATACCGATGTTCTGCGGGATCAGACGACCACCATCAACCGGGATATGACACTGACGGTCGATAATAACCGTACCTCGGTGATCAAAGTCGATGATGATGAGTCCGTAGGGGGATATCAGACGCTCACGGTGGCGAAAGATCAAACCGTCACCCTCGAAGGCCAGCAGACCACGGTCGTGAAGAAAAGCCGCTTTCTCGACATTGCAGACAATGACTCCCTGAAGGTCGGCAAACATATCTCGATCCACTCTGCCAGCGGCCAGATTGAGATCGGCAATGCCGGGGGCCGCATTGTGATTGATCCCATGGGCCATATCCGCATTGAAGGGCTGAGTATTACGCTGGCCGAACACGCTTCCGGTGTCATGCCCACCACTCCGCTGTTTAATTACTCTGCCCGTTATACGTTGCTGCATGAACGCACGGGAGCGCCACTGATCAATACGCCCTACACCATCAAGGGGGCCAACGGTCAGGTGGTTTCAGGCAAGACCGATGCCCTGGGCAGAACCCTGATGGTGCGTTCCGACAAAGAAGACAATCTGGAACTCGGCCTACCGGAAACCCAAAAACCGGCGAAAGAAACCTATTACCAGGCCAGCGACAATGCACCGGTAGAACGTGTCATGGAATTCAAGGAATAAGATGATGAGCAATCCAGGCAATATTTGTCCGACAGTGACCTCCATTACCTGCACCATGGAACGAGGGAGATTTCCTGGCGATGAAGACCCCTGTTACCTGGCACAGAAAGCCGAAATCGCCATGCGCCTGCCACGGCGTATTGTCACCAAAGCCGGTTTGGTGCGTTTTTTAAACCAGTTGATCATGAGCGGTTTGATCCAGGACGAGGAGGAAAAGGAAGAATATCACTGGCCCTATAAAGCCGAAGTCGTCTTTGCGATGGCATACCCCGTTCCCCTGCCTATGCTGGCCACCAGTATCGCCTCGAAAGAGAAATACGGTGAGGATTTACCACAATCCTCCAACCCGTTTGCCCGACCTTCCCGCGAAGATTGGATAAAACATAACGTAGAAGGGATACGCCGCCCGGACATTATCCTGGTTAAAGAAAAGACTAAACGCTGGCCTGGGCGCGCAGCCATCTATTTTGATGACAAGTTTCATCAAGATAACTTGAAAATGTTGATTGAAGTGAAGTTTCCAGGCGATACTTTATCAGAGGATCAACGAGTAGATTATATCGCCATAGCGACAAACGCCCGTTTTGGCGTTTTGCGTGTTGAGGATAACCGTACTGAGAAACAAAAGCAGTACGACAAACAATATAACGCCGCTTTCAGCCCCAGTGCAGAAAAATATACCTTACTGCCGCCGCACCAGGGTGAGCAGCCGCTCTCTGTCCCTGTAGCCCCTCCTGAAGGGGTGCCGGGAACCCTTCCGCAGCCATTACATAAAAATCTGCCGTTATTGAGCACGTCCCCTTGGGATTTTATGCCCTCGGTGGAGGACTGGTTGGTATTAGGTCATGAGGTTTCCAGCCTGGCAGAAGAGGGCTGGGAATATGTCAGTGAGAGCACTCGGCAGATGTTTCATCAGTTTGGTGCCTGGGTCTCCGAGAAAGGGGATTGGTTCTGCCAGCAAGTGCTCGACCCTGTCACCCAGCAAACCCACTATGTGTTCTCCTGGATGAGCGAAAAAACCGGTGAAATTATTACCTGGAGCGTTGCGCAGTGCCAGGACTTATGGCGCACCGTGCTGTTAGGGTCGGAGATAACCCTGGAGTATTTAAAACAGATTGAATGGGTGCAGATACTGTCTGATATTGGCAATGGCACGGTACAACTGGTTATCCATGCCGCAGTGACTGGGGCTGTCATTATCGTGACGCTCGCCGTGGTGGCGTTGGTTGCGATTGTCGCTGCGGCTGTCGCCGCAGGGGGTGCCGCCGCTGCCGGACTGTTCGCCGCACTGGCGGCGGTGGGCGGTAGTACCCTGGTCGTCGCGCAATAATTTATCAGGAGTCACTATGCAACACACTGAATACACGGCATTACTGGAACAGCGCGTACCGGAATTTACCTTTACCGACAATAACGATGTTGTTATTAGCCGGTTGGGCCTGTCGATCACCCTGTTTTTTAAACGGGGCTACACCCTGGAGAAACGGGAGAAGATACTGGCCTGTTTTAGCCGCTTCCGTGCAGAATTCGGTACACATTTGCGCTTTCACACCCATTCTTTTAAAGGGATGAAAAAATACAGTCCGGAAAATATCGCCAAGGTGGAAGACAGCATCCGCAATAAAGGCATTTATGACTACGGTGGTTGGACTATCAGCGATGCGAAAAATATGTCCGAAGCCCCCAACTGCCTGATGCGTTATCTGGACTCTCGCGAAGCGGGTGGAGATAAAAAGAATTCCTATCTGAGCCTGGTTTTACCCTGGTTTTACCTTAAAGAAACACAGGGAATGGCGCGTTTTAATGATTGGTTGACTTACCTGTGCCAACAACTGGAACCCGACAGCGGAGACTGTGGGTATTGCCTGAACATGCCATTTGATTTTGATGACTACTGTCCTCTTGAATATGAACTGGCTAAACGCTATCCCTCATTACAGGTGAATGCTAATGTCTTTGCCGACGCAATGCAGTACACCAATAGCAGTCGTGGCGTTAACTGGATCACCGTTTTAGACAAGCGCTATATCAAGCGGTTAGGCGGCGAGAACTGGGTACGTCAGGTACTTTCTCGCGACCCGGCGATCAGTATTGAACCGTATCCCGGCGGGCTGTTAATCCGCGCCGGGCAATACCCGGACTTGACTCCAGTGGTGGCAGGATTGTCCCCACACTATCTGGCCGTCAATCAGTTGATCCGCCCGATACGTGTCCAGCCCCAAGAAGGGCACTCTCTGCATTCTTACGGTATCAATCAATTCGATGAACAATCGACACTTGCTTGGTACGCCCGTTATGACCAGGGGCCATTGTCCCTGTCGCCATTAGAGTCGGGTACCCCGGCGCTGGTGACCGGTAACTGGACGACCCCCTCGTTCCCTCACACCATGCGAATTATCAAGCAAGGTGAAATGGCTCCTGCCGGAAAAGCGGGAGAGGTCATTTGGTGGGATCTGGCCAGTGAAGTTGAAGATGACGGTACTACTCTGGCTCCACAGTCATGAGAACGATTATCCAAGGGAAAAAGGTTATCCTGGTGGGGGATACCACTACCACCGGGGGTAAAGTGCTCAGTGGCTCCCCCTTGATGGTTAGGAAGTTGGATCCCTTTTTTTCCCTTAGGTCAGAGGCAAAAGAGGGTGATAAGGCCATGCGTTTCATCAGCTCAGGCAGCGCAACGTTGACAACTGGTTAAAATAACCCCCATTTTGATGCGAAATCCAAATTTCAGGCAGATCTTCCCTAGGCCGCCTGCCGCAACCATCGCTCTGTTTTGAACTCCTGCCGACGTCGCGCCAATAACTCTTCTGCCCGGATACCGGCTTCTGCGCTCTTAAATACCATCCTGCTTCCGCATAACAGTAAGCGATCAGTGAGTGCCGTATTGACGGCTATTTATTGGTGAGATCAACGTTCCAGGGCAGTAGCTCAGCCACTTTATTGGAAGGCCACTCCGGCAGTACGCTCAGGATATGGCGAAGGTAAGCCTCTGGATCGATGCCATTGAGCCTGCATGTACCGATCAGACCGTACAGCAGTGCACCACGCTCACCTCCGTGATCGCTCCCGAAGAAGATATAATTTTTCTTGCCAAGACAGACGGCCCGTAGCGCGCGCTCTGCGGCATTATTATCAGCTTCTGCAAGACCGTCATCGCAGTAGTAGCACAGGGCATCCCACTGGTTCAGGGCATAAGCGAACGCCTCGCCCAACCGGGATTTTTTCGACAGAGTAGCGCTTTTCTCCACCAACCAGTCATGCAAGGATATCAGCAGCGGCTTACTCTGGGACTGCCTGGCTACCAGCCGATCAGTCGCAGGGAGGCCGCGTATGGCTTCTTCGATTGCGTACAGCTCACCGATACGTTTCAGGGCTTCCTCTGCTGTCGCCGTTTGAGTACTTATATAGACGTCGTGGATTTTTCTGCGCGCATGGGCCCAGCAGGCCGCTTCGGTTAACGGGCCTCCTTCACGTTCTGCGCTGAACAACCGATCATAGCCTGCGAAGGCATCCGCCTGCAGCACACCATTATAGTGCCGAAGATGTTGCTGAGGATGTTTCCCCTGCCGGTCTGGCGAGAAGGCGAACCATGCCGCTGGCGGATCTGATGAGCCTGCACTTCTGTCATCACGGACATATGTCCAGATGCGTCCGGTTTTCGTCTTCTTCCTGCCCGGTGCCAGCACGGGCACCGGGGTGTCATCCGTATGCAGTTTGCGGCAGTCCATCACGTAGTGGTAAAGGGCCTCATCCAGCGGGACCATTAACCGACAGCACGTATCCACCCAGTTGGAGAGCAGAGCCCGGCTCAGAACCACGCCCTGACGGGCAAAGATTTCGCACTGCCGATATAGCGGCAGGTGTTCGCAGTATTTGGCCGTTAACACGCGGGCCAGCAGACCTGGCCCGGCGATACCCCGATCGATGGGC
The DNA here is from genome assembly GCF_047530105.1 of Serratia sp. T13T92. NCBI lineage: Bacteria > Pseudomonadati > Pseudomonadota > Gammaproteobacteria > Enterobacterales > Yersiniaceae > Serratia > Serratia sp. T13T92. Next base: position 10,982 of record NZ_JBLJAK010000071.1, read on the forward strand.
CGTGATGGCGCAGGCGCTTCAACGATGCAGTCGCATCGGGTGCAGGCCTTTTTCACCCTGACCGTGCGGATCACTTTCAGGGCGCTGGAGACCAGCTCCAGTTGCTCCGCGCTTACTTCACTGAGGTATGCCATATCACTACCGCAACCAGGACAGCAGGTTTCGACTGGCTCCAGCCTGTTTATTTCGCGGGGAAGATGCTCAGGTAGAGGACGGCGGTGGCGCGACTGGCGAAGCTGACGTGGAACCTGCTGATCGTTATCCCGGCCATTGTAACGATCGCTTTGCTGCTCCTGCTGTTTCAGCAGGGCTTCTGCGTCTTCAACCTGTCGGCGAAGCTTTTCTGAACGGGTACCGAACAGCATCCGCCGCAGTTTTTCTATCTGTGCCCGCAGATGCTCTATTTCGCGCTCTTCGTTCTCTATTTTCTCTTCTGCACGGGCCAGCGCCGAACGCAGGAACGACTCAGTCTCTGCAACGAGGCTAAGCTGACTGTCTTTCTGGCGAAGCGCGTCTTCCAACGCGGCGATACGGGCGAGATAGTCCTGACTCATGACCCCATTTATAATGCGGTCATGTGATTTTTACAACATTGTCAGTGAGTTAAGGCGAGTTTTTTTGGGTTGACGCCAGTCCAGCTTATCGAGGAGCATGGCGAGTTGTGAGCGGGTGATGGCGATTTTACCATCGCGTACAGCAGGCCAGATGAACTGGCCTTCTTCCAGCCGTTTGGTAAACAGACACAGGCCGTCAGCATCAGCCCAGAGGATCTTCACGGTGTCACCTTTGCGGCCACGGAAGATAAACAGGTGGCCGGAGAACGGATTTTCATCAAGTGCATGCTGTATCAGTTCGCCCAGGCCATTGAACGATTTACGCATATCGGTGACGCCAGCAACCAGCCAGATACGGGTGCCTGACGGGAGGGATATCATTGGCTTCTCCCGGTCAGTTCGCGGAGCAGCACGGCCAGCAACTCTGGTGACGGGTTCTCAAGTGTCATTTTGCCGTGGCGGAACTCAACACAACAGGAGGTAGCATTCAACGCAGAGAACTGACCCGGATCTGTGTTCGTCTCACCTGTTGGTGCTGGATCAGGTATCACCTCGACAGGCAGCATAGTCGGTGATGATGAAAATTCGACTGTTGCCGGAAGGCGGCGTGAGATACGGCCTTCATCCTGCCAAAGCCGTAACCATTTGAAGATAATGTTGTCGTTGACGCCGTTTTCACGAGCGATCTGAGCAACGCAGGCACCGGGACGGGAAGCCAGTTCGACCATACGAAGCTTGAAGTCATTGGGATAATTTTTACGGGGTTCTTTTCGCCAGGATTGGGATTCCATACTTAGATGTCCGTCTGTACAGGTGGACGTCTAAGTTACCAGTACTGGCTTAATGGCTACATACGGTGCTGGGTTTACGCTTCCGCATAACACGCACTGGTACGGATCCACATTGGTAAATTTCTTCATCAGCGACGCAAAGCCCGGTTTCTGTGGTTTTGCCTTCATCTCAATCCCCAGGGCGGTATAGACCTTAGGCAATAAC
>NZ_JBLJAK010000072.1:0-11417 GCF_047530105.1 Serratia sp. T13T92
GCGCCATCACCAGATTGCCGGTCAACTCGGTCTGACTTTTACCGTCGGTCATCACCCGCGTCGAGGCCAGTGCCTCCACCTGCTTCACAGCGGTATCCACCGCGTGGTTGTGTGCGTCAATCAGCCGCGTGTCGCCGCCGAGCATGGCCATCACTGAAATACTTTTGGGGGCTGAGAAGGTCAGGTCATAGCCAGGGCGGTGCTTGTTGGCACCCTCCTGCATACGGCTGAGATCACTTCCGTCCGGCAGGCGACCTTCCAGCAGTTGGGTGAAGATTTTCTGGTCCACCTCGCCTTTAAGCCCCAGCTCAGCAGCCCCCTCGCCCGCCCAGCGTTCTCCCATACTGCCAATGACGTAGTAGTTATCCTTGTCGGTGTAGTAGTTGCCGGCACTGCCGGCCGATTTCACTGTCGCCAGACTTAGCATCAGAGGTTGTCTCCCGGTTCGAGGTCTTTTTCAGGCGAACGATGCACATTGATGTTCACCTCTTCACGGCGCTGCATTCCCTGTTGTGACAGCATTTCCTGTTCCGTCTGCCATGACTCCCAAGCCTCCATATCTACAACCTCGCCAGTTTCATCAATGCCAGGCGGCAACTGTTCAGCCTCTTCCGCCTTAGTTCGTAGATCCTGTTCTGTGCCGCCAGTTCCCGTAGCAACTGATGTAGATACCGGGTTAGCCGTGGCATTTCTGACAACTTGTTGTAGCTGTTGTAGCTGTTGTGGCTGTTGTAGCTGTTGTGGCTGTTGTGGCTGTTGTGGCTGTTGTGGCTGTTGTGGCTGTTGTGGCTGTTGTGGCTGTTGTGGCTGTTGTGGCTGTTGTGGCTGTTCAGCCTCAGGGCTGGTCTCTTTAGTTGCAATGCCGTCAGCATCCGGCTCAAAAAGCATGGCTATATTACGAGATTCATCTTCCCGTGCCGCCAGTGCGTTATTCAGGCGTTCGTTTGCTTTCTCATCAATGAAGCGAGGAATAAAATCAGGAGCTACTTTAGGACGAGGCTGGTACTTCAGGGCCATCTTCACAGCTGGATAGGGTCCCGGCAGAGTGACATAGCAGGAGAGGTCTGGCAGTGTCTGGATATCGGAGTAACTGACTAAAGTCTGACGCTCCATATCTTTACCAACTGAAGTACCGTCACGTACTGGGTCCACACCATAGGAGTATTGCTCTGACGCCTTTCGGAACTCTTTTTCGCCAATTTCACCCGCCGCAAATTCTGCAATGGATTTTGATGGGGAACGGAAGAAAGCACGAGTGTTAAGAACATCGAATAGTGTCTCTGCGGCCTTATTTCCGTAGATATCTTCCAACTGCGCATACGACTGAATACCCACGACATAGCAGCCCCCGAACTTACGGGCCTCTGGCAAAATTTCCACCAAGTCGGGGATTTTATGCAAAGTGGGAAGCTCATCGCCAAAATACCAGACTCGGCGGTTGCGATTTTCTCCCATCCCCAGCAGCCCACGAATGGCAATGGACAACCACATAGAAATCACTGGTTTAAGTGAGGCATGGGTATCTGCGTTGGAAGAGATAAACAATGTGCCGTTCTTACCATCGTCACGCACACCACGCATCCAGTCACGGATGGTGAATGGTTCGCCGTTACCCTCAATACCCTGCAGGTAGCGGATGGCTTTGACGTAGTTAGTCAGCACCGCACGAATAGAGATGGCGGTCTTCTCGATTTTCTCTTCCACCAGGTTGGCCGCCGGCGAGTTTTTGAGATAGGCGCGCAGCTTTTCGATTTTAATCGACAGTAATGTATCGACCAGTTTGCTGTAGCTGCGGTCTTTATCGTTACGCATCAGGTAAGCAGCTTCAGCAAAAATGGTACGTCCGGAGCCCTGCCAGAATGGGTCCTCTTTCGTCCCCATAGGAATCAGAGTATTGGAGATGTTATCGAAGTCGGGTTGAGTTAGACATTCGCGCCAAAGATCCCATGCTGCACAGCGTGAATCTTGTGGATTGAGAATTTTATCTATAGACGGATCATAGTAACTTTTTACGAACTCCCCCGACCGGTCGTAGACAACAATCATATCGCCACGTTTACGTGCATAGTTCATGAGACGGCGAATGACCTCTGATTTACCTGATCCAACCGTGCCGTGCAGACAGAAATTCTGGATTTCGGAGTTCTTGATGAGCGGCAAGTCTCCAATTTTAATGTCGGACGCCATACCGTCGCGTTTGAGCATCTTCGCCACGATTTTCGGGTCATCGGTCAGCTCACGCCCTCCGGTGATTTCATCCTCACTCTGCTGCTTACCCTGATGGCCCAGTACCCAGGTGGTGACGAAGAACGCCACCACGCAGACCACGGCGGCGATGATGGCAGCCAGCAGAAACGTCGCCCAGACCTGCTCGGCACACCAGATAAGGTATTTATCCTTCAATACCTGCAGCGCGTTGTACTGAAGCTCTTTCTCGTAATAGCGCACGGTATAGACTGGCTGGGATTTAAATATATCGCGCATTGGCGATAGCGTCTGGCACCAGTAATAAAGCATACCGTTAACAAACGTTTGCCACGACAGTTTCACCCAGAAGGTCAGCGCGACAATAATCGCAAACAGAATAACGAGGCAGTAAATAATAATATTGGCAATCTGGCTGAACATACGGATGCGCATGCTCGCAATCTGACCACCCTGGGTCATATCCTTGGCATTAAAACTCATGATATCCGTCCAGTATAAAAGAGAGGATTAAACGAAAACGAAAATTTATTACAGCGCTGATAACTATTTCTACCGCTGCGATTGCCTATTCCGACCCAAACCGATCGCACATTTAATTCGACCACAGATTCCAGCTTCGCCGGCAACACTTCACGGCTGCACAAAGGATTTGCACAGCCGTTCTGCGTTTACGGTTAAAGGCAGGGAGTCAGTTAGGCGATTGGGTTGCCAGCAGAGCAGCGGGCGAATTACCTGCCGGGGAACTCAGTCGGGTAGTGCATCCAATTAGTAGAACATGTGTTTTTCGATAAACGCTCCGATCACTTTTTCGTGGCTCTCAACTGAGCGTGAGAAGCAGATTGTTTTACGAGCCAATCGCTTAATGCGGGTGCGGAGCGTCAGGTTATTACGCTCAATGCGTTGGGTGAATATTTTGCCGGTCAGATGCTTATCCTTCGGCACCTCCCGGCCATAGCTGCCCCAGTCGTCGCTGGTGATCATGCCGATGTTGAATGGTGTAAGCAGTGCCAGTAGCTCCCGGCAGGTTTCATCGGTTCGAGGACCGAAAGTGTAGGCCAGTACACCGCCTGTTTTGGTGTTGTACGCGTACCAGAGCCAGTGCTGCCGGGCTTTACTGCCAACGAAGCTCCATTGCTCATCAAGTTCGCAGATAAGCGCCACATCAGCATGGGCAACAGGCGAAGACGTTATTCGCTTTGGCGCGAGTTTTTTAAAGTCCGGATGACGGTGTTAATGCCAATTTTCAGTGTTCTGGCGGTATCGCGAACCCCGGCACCATTGAAGGCCATTTCAGTGATCTGCTCTTTAATACCCGGCTTACGCGCTTCATAAGCATAAGTGAGCTGAAACACACGGTGGCAGTCACGGCAGCGAAATCTGTCATGGCCTTTAGGGTTCTGACCATGGCGGTAAACTTGAGCAGACTGACAACGGGGACAATGAACGTTAACGCTGGCCATGAGATAACCTCAAAAGCCCGTATTATACATCAGATTCAACTAATTAGAGGCATCACCCTAATTGGAGGTATTACCGTTTGTCGCATACAGTCCCTTTATCAGCAAGTGGGAATAGATGGCTTATTCGGCAAGCAAACTAAATAAGTATATAAAGAAAGTGTTCCATAAAATTTATTGTAAATATTAAAAACCTTAGGCTGCTTCGGCAGTGATGATGTATATGAAAATTTAAAAAGTTAACAGGGTTTGACAAATAAAAACATCAAGTCCTCACTCGTATCAGGCATTAAAGAGCTAAATAGGTCATTTTTAATGATTAGCACCCTCCTTGAAGGGAGAGTGCTAAAGAATGCATTAAAATGCATCCATAATCAGTAAATTATAATTATAAAATCCCCGTGCACTTCTACCTAACAACCATCAACGATAAGCTGCAACTGTGGAAGAAAATTCATTCATCGCTCTAACGGCATCAATTTTATCAGGAATACCCATGGGAATACCGTAATCCAATGTATAACGATAAGGCGTTGCATAATAAGGAAGGGCATTACCCCCCATAATTGTACCTAGTAAGCCATAGCCTTGATTATAATAACTGCTCTCGCCAGCATGCTGCAATCCCATATTATGTCCAAGTTCATGCCGCATTACGTTTGTACCGCAATTAATCGATCCTGTAGCTACCATATTGAAGGAACTAGCCTTCACCCAAGCCAAACCACAGCCATCTTCTGTACCTTCGTAATAAACGCCATCAGCTTTCAGGCTATCTCTCCATCCTTGAACAGTTGGATCGCTGCGTAAATCGCTGAGAGGATCCCCCAGAGTCTTCCAACTGTCTTTGGCAGTGATTTTATTTAGTCCACGCATACGATAGCGGAAGTTAGCACCTGAATTTTCCAATGCGTCATTGGTAAGATTGAATGCTTCGATTAACCTGTTACGCATGACGCTTTCGCCTAAACGAGCCGCAGCTTTATCACTGTAAACCAGCAATAAATCAATAGTGATCGTTTCTTTGTTCCATATGTGATTTTCATCAACTTTAAATGCGACTATTTCACCATTGGCGATACTGTAACTCATGTTATTAGCTAGTACCGTGAAACCCCATTCAGCAGAGCTTTGTACAACGATGCGTGTTCCTTCCTTTTGGTTAGACGGCAGCGTCAACACTGACTGAAAATTGCCATTGGAAACATTAATAAAAGTTCGTGGCCGAGTTAACTCTGGGACATTACCACCAGGAATATCTTTAGCTTGATAAACCGTGTTTGGATGCATCATTAACTGCCATTTTTTATTTTCGGAAATATAAAAGAAATCATATTGTTCACCTGTATGCAGTTTCATGACTCCTGGCAAGTTTACGTTTGATGAATCGATCGTCGCCGTAAAAGTGGCTGCTGATTTCAATGAAATCTTATCCCTATCACCTGCTGTTTCGGGGAGCTTTATCTTCTCAATCCAGTTCGCGTTTGAAAAATAAACCGTTGTGTTTTGCGAGGTTGGAGTGGGTACTTGTAACTTAATGTCGCCTGCATTTAACATTCTGTTCGGTGCCGAGTCAACAACCCAGCCATTAAAACCTGATAAATACTTGAAGACATATTCATCACCAGTGATAACTTGCGTGGTGCTGGCATACAGCATATTGTCATTACTTACTTTTGAAGAATATGTAGCCCGGGAGCGGATAATGATGAATGCGCCGTCTTTTGCTTTGACAGGCAATGTTACCTGGGGAGCCAAGTTGCCATTTTCCATTGAGTAAAAAGTAATAGAATCTGTACTTTCTGGAATAATTACTCCGACTTCATTTGGAGTCAAGTAGCTAACGTCGGTGCCACTAATTAACCACGCATTAATACTAAGAGTGTATTGTAATTTATATTCACAACCACTCTTAATTGGTAGTGAAGATAGCGGAACGTCCACATTCGTGACATCCAATTGTGCGGTGTAACCTGCTGATGAACGAATCACCACCTTGCTTTTATCCGTTGGTTGCGTTGGCAAAACAATATTTTTAGTCCAGTTACCATCTGAAAGGGTAAAGACGACTTCATCGTATCCTGATGGCAGGTTTCCACTGCCGAGTTGGTTAGGCGTAGTAATTAATATGTTTTCCATAGATGTTCTCCAAGTGTAATTTTACTTTCAGTTAAACGAGCTGTAATAACGTCCCATTTCAGGCCAGGTTGCATGATTGGGAAAATGATTATGAGGTAGGAAAATCATTCTTAACATTGGTTCATGTTTTGCTGTGAACCATACAACTTCTTTGAACACTGGCTCTATGACGTTCCTATTCACGCTGTCGTGTAGCCGCATCCCGATCTACCCTCGAAAACCGAAGTGAGGAAAAACGTTTTTACAGCGTACTACCGAAGCGACTGAGCCGGTTCGGTCTTGAACTGCACGCAGCCAAATCGCAACTTATCGCGACGGGTTACGTGGCAGCCACGAGAGAAGACCAGCAAGTATAACGTTTGAAAACGTTGATTTTTCTTGGCTTTACCTGCTACTGGGGAAGAACTCGCAAAGGGATACTGGCGGCTGAAGTTTACCGGCAGAGAGGGGCCAAGACCGGGTAACCTGCGGGTTTCCTCACCTCAAACTCCGTTTGCGACAAAAACGAATGTGGTTGAAAAACATCCTTAACGAATGGAAGGGACTTCCCCTAGATATGCGCCTGATTAACTTTCGTGCAATCATGGGATAAACATTGACCCAGAGGGATTCGTTATGACCATCACCACTGTCGGTATCGATCTTGCTAAAAATGTGTTCGCTGTTCACGCCGTTGACCAGAATGGTAGAACGGTTCTGGTCAAACCAAAAGTATCGCGTACTGCACTTCCTGCGTTGATCGCAAGTTTACCCCCCTTGTGTTATTGGGATGGAGGCATGCTCCGGAGCTCACTACTGGGCAAGGCTGTTTCGGCAGTATGGTCATGAACCCCGTCTGATGGCTGCAAAGTTTGTATCCCCCTATCGCATGGCCGGTAAATCAGGGAAAAATGATGCGGCTGATGCTCAGGCCATCTGTGAAGCTGTCCGGCGTCCGCATATGCGGTTCGTACCAGTGAAGGATGAAAGCCAGCAGGCGATGCAATGTCTGCACCGTACCCGACAAGGTTTTATCGAAGAGAAAACAGCAACATATAACCGATTAAGAGGCTTGATATCCGAATTCGGTGTTATTGCCCCACAAAGCACAGACGCTTTGCGCCATATGGTTTCTGAACAGAAGAGTTCTTTACCGCTTCAGGTTCAGCAATGTATCGATGACCTGCTGAAACATATTGATCGCATTGAAGATAACGTTCCTGAATACGACCGAATCCTGTCCCGTATGGCAAAAACAGATCACCGTAGCCAACGACTAATGGAACTTAAGGGGATTGGTCCCACAACGGCTTGTGCGCTGGTCGCCAGCATTGGTGTCAATACCGATCGAATAGTGACCCATCCTGCCAAAGTAAAACAGACCCACCCCTGTTAGCGGTTAGCCAGAAATGTCGGCGGTTGCAGACTTCTTCAACTGACCACTTTTTAACTTATCCTTCAGCCTGTAACTTTGCCCGCTAATCTGAACAATGTGGGCGTGATGTAGCAAACGATCCAACATCGCTGCTGTGAGCGTCTCGTCATCCCCAAAGGTTCCTGACCACTGTGTAAATGGCAGATTACTGGTCAATATCAGACTGCCTGACTCGTAGCGTCTGGCAACAACCTGGAAGAACAGGTTGGCTTCCTCCTTACCGAACGGCAGGTAGCCAATCTCGTCGATTACCAGCAGTCGTGGCTTGTGAATGATGCGGTTCAGATAGCCTTTAAGTTCCCCCTGACGATGGGCGGCAACCAACTGCAACATCATGTCCGCGGCGGTGATAAACCGGGTACTCAGCCCGGCCATGGCACACCGGTACGCGAGAGCAGCGGCAAGATGGCTTTTACCTACACCAGAGGGGCCCAGGCCCCATTCCCAGTTGAAATGCGACAGAGCCACCGTTCTCTGTTAATACGACAGAGCCCCTGTCAGGCATTCATTACCGGGTAATCGGTGTAGAATTGTGCATTCCCGCCAAAAAAACCTTCACGCCGTGCTTCATTCATCGGTGCATTCAGCTTCAGTCGCTCCACAAAATCAGGATTTGCCAGTACCATCGCACCGTAGGATTCAAGCTCAGCAAGGCCGGATGCCACATCCATACCAATCTGTTCACGAGGACGCCCCGGACGATTGAGGATCAGCGTGTTTTTCCAGCGCTGGCGCATGTCATTCAGCAAAGACTCATTACCGATATACATAATGTGTAGATAAGCCAGCTCCAGTTTGTTCAGCTCTTCCGTCAGATAGCGATAAAGCGCCTCGCTTTCCTCACCCTCATCAATCCCCCACATGTTCATTTCTGGCGACAAGCGAATACCGGTCCGATCCGCTCCAATTTCATCTGCAACAGCTTTTGCTACTTCGACAGCAAATCGGGCGCGATTTTGGAGAGAACCACCATACTCGTCTGTCCGGATGTTGGCGCTTGGAGCGAGAAACTGGTGGATCAGATAAGCGTTGGCACCGTGAATTTCAACACCATCAGCGCCCGCTTCAATTGCCCTGCGGGCAGCATAGCGAAAATCTTGTACGGTCCGGCGGACTTCATCGGTGCTCAGTGCGTGTGGAACCGGAATATCCTGCATGCCTGTTGCGGTGAACATATGTGTACAGGGGGCGATAGCCGAAGGCCCAACGCCAGGTCGATGATGCGGTGTATTGTCCGGGTGAGACATGCGGCCTGCATGCATCAACTGGATGAACATCCTGCCACCTTTTTGATGAACCGCATCAGTGATATGCTTCCACCCTGCAACATGGGAATCCGTGTAGATACCAGGGGTAGTCAGATAGCCCTGACCATCATCAGAAGGTTGTGTCCCTTCGGCAATAATGAGACCAATGCTGGCACGTTGTGCATAGTAAAGGGCCGCCAGCTCTCCTGGCGTGCCGTCGGCCTGAGATCGGGATCGTGTCATGGGTGCCATAACCAGGCGGTTTAACAGGGTATAACGACCAACGGAAACAGGAGTAAAAAGCGTATTCATCTGAGCTATCCTTCATAATGCGGAGCAACCAGAATAGTGACCGCAAACGGTGCGTGTCAAGGCATCAAGCGCAGTGCCTCATGCGCCAGAACAGGGCAGCCTGACGGCTGCAAATTGAAAACTCCGCTGTCTGCCGGACTCAGAGTTGCCATACAGTGATTTGAATATGTATGACCTGACAATCATTGTTCTCTGGGCTCTGTCGCATTAACGGGCACAGGCCAGCCAAAGTGGGTGTTGCCGATTATTTAGGCAGCCAACAGATAAAATTGTTCCGCAGGTGACAATCCCTCACTTTCCGGATGCTGATATTGTCCTTTGCGTATCATGTGGATCAATTCGATGCCCGCCAAAAGCGCCTGTGCCCGTCGAAAACGATTTGAATCCCAGCATCGCTCTTATCCGGCGTTTGATATTGCGGTGATCTTGCTCAACCAGATTGTTTAGGTACTTACTTTGCCTCACTGTAATCGTTTCCTCATCGGGTTTGTCGGCGTTGAGCGTGGCCAAAGCCGCTGTGTTGGCCACACTTTTATCGATAGTGACCCCCTCAGGTTCGCCGTGATGGCGAATAGCCTTGCGGAAGAAGCGCAATGCGGCGGCGGCATCCCGTTTGGCGATGAGCAGAAAGTCGATTGTCTGGCCTGATGAGTCAACAGCCCGGTACAGAGACTTCCACTGCCCGTTGATTTTGATGTCGGTTTCATCCATTCGCCCTCGACGCCCCACCGAACATTTATGCCGGCGGAAGGCCTTGTCCAACAGAGGCACCAGACGGATAACCCAGCGATGAAGTGTGGAATGGTCAACAGCAATGCCGCGTTCAGCCATCATTTCCTCGAGATTGCGCAAGCTAAGGGCATAAGCCAGATACCAACGAACACATTGCGCGATGATATCGATGGGATAATGCAAGCGTTTAAAGGCATTTCTGAACAGAGACATTAATAGGCAACATTACAAAAAAAACAGCATATTACCTGACGCCGCTAACGCGACAGAGCCGTGGACAGTCGACCTTACCGCTGTCTGAGTGTCAATACGGTCTAAATGAGCAGCTTACCCTTTAACGACGTTTACGCTTAACCAAGGTTTGACTTAGATACGGTCATAGGTTTAGCTGTTGGCACAACACTGACCGATCTTATTGTTTTTACAAGGAGTCTCTCATGGCAATTATTTGGCGCTGCACCGCTTTGGCTGCAGCATTAGCAGCAACGTTGTTATTACAAGGATGCGATCAGAAGGACGATCAAAACCATATTAAGGTTGGCGTCATTAACGGTGCAGAACAGGACGTTGCAGAAGTCGCTAAACGTGTGGCCAAAGAGAAATATGGCCTGGACGTTGAACTGATTGGCTTTAGCGGTTCGTTGCTGCCCAATGACGCCACCGACAAAGGCGAATTGGATGCCAACGTATTCCAGCACCGCCCCTTCCTGGAACAGCAAAATAAAGATCACGGCTACAAACTGGTCGCGGTAGGCAATACCTTTGTATTCCCAATGGCTGGCTATTCGAAAAAAATCAAATCGCTGTCAGAGTTGCAGGACGGCACGGTAATTGCCATCCCCAACGATCCCACCAACCTGGGTCGCGCGCTGCTGCTACTGCAAAAAGTTGGGCTGATCGAACTTAAGCCTGGCAAAGGACTGTTGCCAACCTCACTGGATATCAGTGCCAACCCGCACAACTACCAGATTATAGAGTTGGAAGGTGCACAACTGCCCCACATATTGGACGATCCTAAAGTCGCGGTGGCGGTGATCAGCACTACTTACATCAACCAAATGGGCCTGACGCCGACCAAGGACGGAATTTTTATCGAGGATAAAGATTCGCCATACACCAATATCGTGGTAGCGCGCGAAGACAATAAAGACGTGCAGAACGTGCAGAACTTCGTGAAAGCCTACGAGTCCGATGAAGTCGCCAAAGCGGCAGAGAAAATCTTCAACGGCGGTGCCGTCAAAGGCTGGTAACGCCCCCGCGATCTGTTGCAGGTGCCGGTGGTTTCTGAGCCTGTACATAGATTTGTGTAATTGCCTGATTTTGATATGTTCAATCCAACATCAAAAGCAGGTTAATTTATGGACGAAAAACAGTTGCAGGCTCTTGCTAACGAACTTGAAGGTTAGGAATCTATGGCCACTCCCGTTTTTGCAACACCGATATTGAAGATATTGTTGGCTTGCATGAATCTATCCGGCGTCTTAATGGACCTTTAGCCCGCGCCCCGATGAGTTACGCGCCTGGTGAACCTTATAAACTGGGCGCCCCATTCCCACTCGAAACGCAACAAAGTGACCCACTGGCCAGACCCGGATAAAATCACCGCTCTGGCCCTACTGGAGAGCCTGTTGCATGCAGGGAAAACATCTGACTCAGAAAGAGCGGTTCTACATCGAAAAGCGGCGTGGTGAAGGTGTCAACCAAGCCACCATCGCCCGAGAGCTTGAGCTTCCTCGCTCGACCATCAGCAGGGAACTCAGACGCAATACCGACCCCACTTTCGTAAGCGTCGCTGGAACCCCACCTGTTATTGCGTTCGCGATGTTGCCATGATCTTGTTCCCGATCATCAACACGGAGCAAACCCATGAGGAACATCCGCACGCCCGAAGAATGGCACGCCCTTTTT
>NZ_JBLJAK010000073.1:0-11255 GCF_047530105.1 Serratia sp. T13T92
GACCTTAGGTCTTTTACTCTCGTTTGGCTTTACCTGATCTTGATGTTATTTTCCATGTATATAAGGACCGTATATGAAGCTTAATAAAGTTATGATGTTTGCAGTGATTGCTTTTGGCGCGACATCGATGGCTCAGGCAGCCGATAATGGGAGTGGTACGGTAACTTTCACGGGCTCTATCATTGATGCACCATGCTCGATTGCTCCTAGTTCGCTTGACCAGACTGTCGAACTGGGTGCGATTTCCAGCACCCTGTTGAGAAGTAACGGCAACACCGGTCAATCGACACCTCGTAACTTCCAGATTAAGCTTGAACAGTGTGATAACACAACGCTGAAATCGGTAAGAACCACCTTTAACGGTGCTGCAGTACCAACCAACAATAGCTTACTCGCCATCACGGGGACTGCGCGCGGTGCAGGTGTAGCTATCTCCTCGGGTGGTCAGCCTATTACCCTGGGGACGGCTACTGCAGCACAAACAATAGGTGCTAATGATAATACCTTAAACTTTGCCGCATACTTACAGGGGATTAACGCATCCACTGCTGTTGTTCCCGGTAATTTTACAGCAGTGGCTAATTTCACACTGGCTTATCAGTAAATAGTTTCAAGCCTAATCGACCAGGTATCAGGCTTATGATGCCTGGTTAATGTAACTATAAAAGGCGTGCCTCAATGTTTTTACTCAAGAATCACAAGGAAAAGATTCTTTTGGCGTCGCTGGCTGTTTTACCCGGCTATGCTACTTCCTCTACGCAGGGATGGGGAACTGTTGGCATTACCGGGACCATTGTTGATACCGCTTGCACCATTGCCGCAGGCAGTGAAAATCAGACCATAGACATGGGGGTCCTCTCTGTTGGTCAGATCATTCGCGAAGGGCAGGGAGTAGCAAAACCTTTCAGCATTGAGTTAGTTAACTGTATTCTGGAACGGTCTGGAAATAAAAATGATTGGAAATTCTTTCAAGTCACGTTTGACGGCCATGCTGAAGATGTGCTCTTTGGGCTGCAGGGAGATGCTCGCGGTATTGCACTGAAGATAAAAGATACAAATGGTTTATCGATTACACCAGGAAAACCGCTGCCGCTTGAAGAAGTAACTAAGGGCAATAAAGTTCTGAATTACTCCATGGTTCTGATGCCTAATCAACATCCACTCAAGGCAGGAGCATATTTCGGCACCGTGCGTTTTAAGTTAGACTATTTTTGAGTTTATTTCCACTGGCGGTTAATTCGTTATTAAAGGGATTATTATGCTTTCACCGGCAGGGTATTTATTTCGCATTCAGTCTCTAACGCTTTGCGTTGCACTCTCTCTGGGAAATCCAGTCGCATTGGTCTATGCTGCCGATGCTATTCAATTTAACACTGATGTATTAGATATTAGCGACCGTAAAAACATCGATCTGAGTCAGTTCTCAACAGACGGTTATATCATGCCTGGCGTTTACGGTTTAGTGGTACATATTAATAAAAACGATCTGCCTGAAAAGCAGATACCGTTTTATGCGCCAGAAAATGATCCAAATGGTAGTCGCGCCTGTCTCAACACGGCACTTGTTGACCAACTCGGCCTAAAAGAAAGTCTGAAGAAAGAGCTGACCTGGTGGCATCAGGGAGAGTGTCTCGATGAGAGCAGCATTAAAGGGATGACTGTGAAAGGGGATCTTTCAACTTCGTCTCTCTACCTAAACATTCCCCAGGCGTATTTGGAATATACCGATGACAATTGGGATCCCCCATCACGCTGGGATGACGGTATTCCCGGATTATTACTTGATTACAATCTCAATGCCCGTGCGCAAAAGAATCAGCGCAGCGGTAGCAATAATTATGCATTAAGCGGTAACGGAACCACCGGCGCCAATTTGGGGGCCTGGCGGCTTCGTGCTGACTGGCAAGCGACTCAAGAGCGTCAGACGGGTAAATCGGCAACATCCAGCAATCGACTGGATTGGAGCCGTTATTATGCTTACCGCGCCATACCAGTACTGCGCTCGAAGTTGACGCTGGGCGAGAGCTACCTGGACTCGGGCATGTTCGACAGTTTCCGGTTTGCGGGAGCCAGTCTTGTATCAGACGACAACATGCTGCCGCCGAATCTGCGTGGCTATGCACCTGAAGTGGTAGGTGTGGCAAAAACCAACGCCAAGGTTACTGTCACCCAGCAGGGGCGAGTGCTGTATGAAACTACAGTGGCAGCAGGGCCGTTTCGTATTCAGGACATTAACGATGCGGTCAGCGGCGAGCTGAAAGTACGAGTAGAAGAGCAGGATGGTAGTGTACAGGAGTTTGTAATGAATACTTCAAACATCCCATATTTGACACGTCCAGGCTCCGTACGCTTCAAGTTTGCCGCCGGTAAACCCTCTGATTTTAATCATCATTCTCGTGGACCAATGTTTGGTACCGGTGAGTTCTCCTGGGGGGTAAGTAATGGTTGGTCGCTGTATGGCGGCGCGCTGGCAGGTGGTGATTACAACGCGCTATCACTGGGTATCGGACGTGATCTGCTGATATTGGGTGCCCTGTCATTCGACGCAACTCAATCACGAGCACGTCTATCGAAAGAGGACGGTACGCTGAGTGGCGGCTCGTATCGGCTTAGTTACTCGAAGAACTTTGACGAATACGATAGTCAGGTAACCTTTGCCGGCTACCGTTTTTCTGAACGCGATTTCATGAGCATGAGTGACTATCTTGATGCGAAATATAACGGCAATCGAACCGGCAGTGGCAAAGAAATGTATACCATCACCTTCAATAAAAATTTCCGGGAGTGGGGGCTAAGCAGCTATCTCAATTACAGTCATGAGACCTACTGGGACAGGCCGGTCAGTGACCGCTATAACCTGACGCTGTCGCGCTACTTCGATGTAGGCCGATTCCGCAATG
Source organism: Serratia sp. T13T92 (assembly GCF_047530105.1). NCBI lineage: Bacteria > Pseudomonadati > Pseudomonadota > Gammaproteobacteria > Enterobacterales > Yersiniaceae > Serratia > Serratia sp. T13T92. The sequence goes on from NZ_JBLJAK010000073.1 coordinate 2,901, forward strand.
TGAGCCTGTCACTGTCGGCTTTCCGTAACGAGTATAACAATACCAAAGATGATGGTGGATACCTGTCGCTGTCCATGCCGTGGGGTAATAACGGAACGGTCAGCTATATCAGTACAGTAAATCGCAACGATAGTTCCCATCGAGCGTCGTACTACAACCGGATTGATGAACACAATAATTATCAGCTGAGCGCGGGCAGTGCGCGCAGCGGAGTCAATGTCAGCGGCTATTACAATCATGAAGGTGATGCAGCACGCCTGAGTGCCAATGCCAGCTATCAGCAAGACCAGTACAGTGCGGTAGGCATGTCTACTCAGGGGGGACTAACGCTGACGGCTGAGGGAGGGGCTGCACATCGCGCCGGCATTGCTGGCGGCACCCGGATGCTCATTGATACCAACGGTGTGCCGGATGTACCGGTGCGCGGATACGGTAGCACCATCAATACCAATGCCTGGGGTAAGGCGGTAATTGGCGATGTCAATAGCTACTACCGTAACAAGGCAAGTATCGACCTGAACAAACTGGGTGACAAGGCGGAAGCCACCGATTCAGTGGTGCAGGCAACACTGACGGAAGGAGCTATCGGTTATCGCAAGTTTGACGTGATTTCGGGTGAAAAAGCGATGGCTGTTATCAAGCTGGCTGATGGCCGAGAGCCACCGTTTGGCGCCTCGGTACGAAATGCGCGCCAACAGGAAACAGGTTTGGTGAATGATGGTGGCAGTGTTTATCTGAGCGGCATTAATGCCGGCGAGATCATGGCGGTACATTGGAACGGCGGAGCACAGTGCGAAATACGTATGCCGACGCCATTGCCGCCGGACATGCTGATGAACACGCTGCTGCTGCCATGTCATCCGCTGAATACATCGATACCAGCCGGAACGAAAGCTCGGTGAGGCCAGATATATTAATGATGTGACGGCAACGGCTATAGCACCGGAGTGGGTGTCCTCAAGTACAGCTTTACTAACCACCTGACCGGATGAGAAGCACACGCAAAATAATAACGAAACATAATACGGAGTTGAACTTGCTATGCGAAATACATTTTTATCGTCGACCATCGCGCTGCTGGGTATGATGAGTATACAACAGGCTTTTGCCGCCATTGCGTTGGACCGGACACGGGTAGTTTTTAATGGCAGTCAGAACTCGGTCAGCTTGAATATCAGTAATCAGAACAAGCAACTGCCCTATCTGGCACAAGGCTGGATAGAAGATGAGAAGGGCAACAAAATCCAGAGCCCTTTCACCGTACTGCCGCCAGTGCAGCGTATTGAACCAGGCAAACCGAGTCAGGTGAAAATCCAGGCGCTGCCGGCAGCCAAACTGCTGCGGCAAGACAGAGAGAGCCTGTACTACTTCAACTTACGGGAGATCCCGCCAAAGAGTGATAAACCGAATACATTGCAGATTGCACTACAAACGCGCATTAAATTTTTCTATCGTCCACCTGCTGTTGAAATTAATAACAACACGAAACCACCGCAAGAGCAGCTGACCCTGAGTCGGCAGGGAGACAAGTACGTAGTGAACAATCCGACACCGTACTATATCACCCTGGTGGATGCCAGTAATAAAAAAGACAGCCAGGGCGTTAAAGGCTTCGAACCGATGATGGTGTCTCCTAAAAGCACACTGCCGCTGACGGTCAGTGCAGCCAGTGTGGGAAATAGCCCGGTATTGACCTACGTCAACGACTATGGCGGCCGACCACAATTGAGTTTCAGCTGTACCGGCGTTACGTGTTCAGTCGTGTCGGAAGAGAACGGCGGATAATCGCTCCAGATATTAGCTGCAACGTGGAAGGCGACAATGAAAAAACACATGGATAACAAAGCACACTCCGCCCTCTGGCTGCATGAGTTGCGTTATTACGGAACGCTGGGCGGGTTGGCACTGATGGTGTCACTGACGCTCGCGATGATGCTATGGCTGATGCCGGCGGTGCATGCGGTGGATAACTGGAACGTTGAGGGAGCTAATGGCGCCCTTTACGTACACGGGGCTCTGACGGAGAGCGCTTGTCGACTGGAGATGACCAGCGCACGTCAGGATATTTCTCTGGGCGAAACGGGAACAGGCCGATTGCAGACGGTTGGTGCCCAGGGCGTACCAGTAAGGTTTGAGTTACGCCTGACGGACTGTTTACGCAATTCGATAAGTAGCCGCGATCTGCGTCGTGGCGGAAGGAGTAGTGCCCCCGGTCAACCTGCGGTGACGGTGAGTTTTCGGGCAGCGCGTGATTCAGATAACGCACAACTTGTGAAAGTCGAAGGTGTTTCGGGGCTGGGATTGCGGCTGGAAGATGCGAGCGGTAAGGATGTTCGACTCGGTAGTCGAGGCGCACCGCTGCTGCTGCTGCCCGGGCAGGATACGTTGACTTATAAAGTAATCCCTGAGCGGACATCAGCAGATCTGATAGCCGGGAGCTATCGGGCCGTAGTGCATTTCCATCTGAGTTATGACTGAGGTTTTAGCCAGCGAGATGGAGAAAGCGATATGAAGGCGAATGGCGGTTTCCAGCCTGCTGGCCGCCAGTCGCTTGCAGTTAGCTCGGACGTCGATATCGATCACGGTGAAAGTCACCATAGTTGTGCTACCGCCGTGCGTTATCAATGAAAATAAGGTTATTAGAGTGGAATTCTGCGATGTCATTATTCAGCGGATTAATGGCTGATGAATACTTAATGTACTCAATGTATTGGAGATCTGCTACTGGTATTATTTAAGGAGTGAGTTCCTTGATTAAAATTGCTTTATTCGATAACAACATTTACTTCAGAATCGGTTTGCAAGAGGCCTTAACGCAGTATTTTAATGCGCGTGGAAAACGTACGAAATTTGTTAAAATGCAGCAGTTTAATGAAGCTGATTTAGTATTCAGTTATTTTCCTCCCGGTGTGCCTAGCTATTTTTGCCACCTTCATAATATAGGGAGGAGGGTGCTGTATTTTTCGTTAAGAACACGGAAGGTGCACCATTTTTCGTCCAACACAGCCCGCTGTACACTGGAGTCTAGTGTCATTTATCATGATATGTCGTTGACCACCATACTGCACTTAATAAGCACCGAGCTTGAGCGCGAAAAAACATGGGTGAACAAATGTTCACACAGAAAAAATTGTGTTTGTCAAAATAATCGACTAACTCCACGTGAAAATGAGGTACTACAATTGATTTTACAGGAAATGACGATAAAAAGAATCGCACAAATGCTGGCTATTAGTATTAAAACGGTGAGTAATCATAAGATGAGCGCGATGCGTAAGATGGGATTTCGGCGTGATGTCGAACTTTACAACTGGCTGCGCTATAATTCCTTGGGATATGGCTTATTTCCTTTCCTAAAGGTCTTTGATACCAAAAGTGTTAGGGCGAACGATGACTTGTAACGTAAGGTTATAGCAAGATAAATTAAATATGTAATTGGTAAGGAATAATTGAGATTGAGTTGTAAATTAATTTTATTTAATATTGGTATCTCGATACTTGAGGTTATATGATGAAGATTGGTTTTTTTTTATTTATTTTAATTTTATCTTTTAATGTTAACGCGTTCACTTGCCGAGATCAAAATGGTAATATATATACGGATATGAGCAAAGACTTTAATATAACCATTCCTTTAAACCAGACTATAGCGCCTGGTGATATGATTTTTTTTGATCTCTCCCCGTTTTTTTCCTGTAGAAATGACAGTCCAGAGTATCGAGACGATTATCTGTACCTGGGCGCTCAAGGAATTACTACAGTATTAGATAATGATATTTTTAATACATCCGTAACAGTTAATTCTCGGCCCTACGGGAAACTTCCAATTAGGTATCCGCAGTCAGTTCAAGTTTATTATTTTAATGATATTAATTTCCATCCAATACCAATAAAAATAACTTATTTTGTATCGGATACTCCAGGTAAACTAGTGAAGATTAAAGCAGGTGATATAATGGCAAAAATATCCATGAGATTCTTCAGTATACCTGCGGGAGGCCTTTATAATTATAACTGGAATATTATAGCAGGAAACTCAACCATGGTAACCTCAGGGACATGCGAAATAAATAATGGGGAAGATATTAAAGTTGATTTTGGTTCAATAAGTAAAAATCAACTAAAGACCTCTGATACATCTTCCACGATTGTACGCACAATCAATATTAATTATCGATGTAAAAATCCCATTTCGATCCCTATTAATATTAGTCTTTCCGCCGTTCCATCAAAATTTTCAAATGATTTAATAAGGCTAAGTAATGATAATATTGGTGTTCAGATGTATTATCAAGGAGAAAAAGTCAAGCCTGGTGCTTCGATAAGCACACTATTAAATCAAGGTGCTGGGAGTAGCGCCTTCGAGTTTCATTTAGTGAAAAACGCGAATGCAGATGTCAATACTGGTTCTTTCTCTGGAAGTGCCGTTTTAGTAATGAGCGCACAGTAGATAAATGTAATGAATGGCACATTAAAACAATAGCATTATATGGGACACATTTTTCATAACTTCAGGTAATGAATGGTTATTAATTTGTCAAGTATTTTTATAGCCTTGTGGGGTATGAGAATTCTGGTTTTGGCGCACTAATGTGTGGTCGGGCAACATGCTGTTTTTTATAATGTTGCCTGCCCATATTTCTGGTAACAAAAGTATTTAGTATTTTGCATTGCTCCATTAATACTATCGCGAAATGCGTTCGCTGGTATCTGGTTTATTCACGGAGTTTGAGTAACCTGTCAGGATAATGGTGAAACGCGGTATTGTTATTAGCTATTCCACGTTTCACCGCTGGGTCATCCGCCTGGTACCGTCGTTTCCAAGAGTGGTGTGATGCAGGGATTTTCGAACGGCTCTGGCAAAACGGATTACTGCCGTAAAAAGTTCGATACTATTGATTGGTATAGTGTTTTGTCTGAAGTGAAATAACTTTTAAATATATTCTTAGTTTTATTTGGAATGAACGTGTGAAAAAGTTAATGACAACTAAAAAAAAGCCGACAATGTCTTACTTTATGTGTGTGGCAGTCTTCATCGCCTTACTAATGCAGCTCAAGCTTCCCAATATGGGTGGCAGCGGTCTTGCTTTGCCGCAGAACATATTGGCCTGGGCGATTATGTGCTGCGTGACTTGCGCTGCGGCTATCCGTTTTTGCTGCCGTGGTGCCGCGTTAACTGTCAACCCGATGCTGTGCTTCTATGGTGTGGGCACTGTGCTACTGGTGGTGCCTTTATTTTATACTTCATCGGTATGGCATCCGCTTGCCGGTTGGCACCTTATGGCTTTGCTAGGCGGATGGCTGTTCTATGGCGCCCTGTTACAGCTACGCATAGGAAAGGGGATACTATATATGCTGCTGGCCGCCGTTTATTGGCAGGCTTTTTCCGCCGGAATGCAGTTTATAGGTCTGGGTGACTGGGTGCCTTACGCACAGATTAATGGTCGACCTTACGGTGTTTTTCAGCAGGTCAATTTGCTGGCCAGCTTTATTGCATGCGGACTGGGAGGAGCGTTGACGTTATTGCTGTTGCCGGAGTTCGCTCTTGCATCCCGGCGCCAGGAAGGGCTGAGAAACCTAGTGCTGCAAGCCTGTGTCGTTTTGTTTACGGGCGTATTGGTTTGCCTGCAATCGCGTATTGGCTGGCTGGGCACGGCAGCGGCGTTATTATTACCGCTGCTATGCCTGCGGCGCTATCCGCGATCAGCGTGCTATGCCATAGCAGCTGTAGCAGCAGGCCTACTGTTGAGTTTGTTGATGTTACAGACCACGGAGGAAAGTGCTACGCGCAGTATGGTCATGTCCAATCATGCGCGATTGGCGATGCTGCAAACCGCTTGGTCAATGGTTGAACAGCGTCCATGGTTAGGCTGGGGGCTTGGTAGTTTTGAATACAGTTTCCAGCATTTCCGTCTGGCGCAAGGTTTCTCGACCGATGGTCTGGGCGTGGTAACGCATCCGCATAACGAACTGCTTTTTATGTGGGTAGAGGCAGGCGTGTTTGGGCTTCTGAGCATGCTGTTGCTAATCGTTGGTGTAGGTAGTGTGCTCTGGCGCAGTTGGTGTTGTTGGCAAAAGGGTTGCGCCGAGTTGCCATTGGCGCTTTGCATTATAGCTTTCCCCCTCCTACTGCATAGCCAGACTGAGTATCCGTTCAGCCTTTCGGCTTGGCACTGGGCGCTGCTATTGCTGTTGTTGGCGATGGCCGATCGTTTGAGTATCAGGCGCCGTAGACGGATATCAGTGAACCTCAGCCGCTTCGTGGGCTTTCTGGCATTGCCGGTAGCGCTGGTTGGTATAGTGTTTATGGGATATGCGATGTATGGTGGCCTGGTGCTGACAGCGTTTGAACGCGGCGGGCTGCGAGATATTGCCCCTGTGCGTTCGATGCCATCGTTGGCTGCATGGGCGCACCAGGAACGTCGCGATTTTGATATGCAAATCTATGGGCTGCTAATGTATAACCAAACGCAGAACCCGAGGCTGCTGACGGACTATACCGGATGGGCGAAAGTATATTTGCAGCGCCATACGGATGCAAATGTATACTACAGCCTGATTAAGATCCTCTTGTTCCAGGATAATGCTGCGGAAAGCTTACGATGGTCTCAAGAGGCCAGCGGATTATTCCCACAGGATTCACGTTTCGTACCGCAAGCAAGGACAAAGTAAGGCTAGATGTAGCCAGGTAACATGCTGTTTTATTGTAACGTTGTCCATTATTATCTCTGATTCGAAATGTCTTTAAACGTCTGCATTACCCCGTGGATATCATCGCACAATGTGTCCGCTGGTATCTGGCTGACGTCCTGAGCCTGCGAAACCTGGAGTAGATGATGGTAGAGTGTTGCGTTATTAGGTCACCTGTGGAGAATGAATGAAACTTACATTAAAATCCAAGGCCAGTGTCGGTATCGGTATCGCGCGGCCGATACTGCAGGCTGAACCATTGGCTTCCTGCTGACTGTCAAACGGGATGCCATCGACGCCTTGATGGTTAGGAATCTATGATCACTCCCGTTTTTGCAACACTGATACTGAAGATATTGTTGGCTTGCATGAATCTATCCGGCGTCTGAATGAGCCTTACGCCCGCGCCCTGATGAGTTCCGCGCCTGATGAACCTTAAAAATTGGATGGCCTTTAATCAGCCATTCCTAACCACAGGTTTCTCATCAGGCCGCTTGGCCGTTCATGGTTAGGAATCTCAAAAGAATTTTTTGGGGATCCCTAACCATCAACCGTAGCGTGCAACTCCTCCTGATGGTGCGGTATCGCGATAGGTTATGCGTGAAAATGCCGGTTTTGCTGTGTTTTTACTCTAAAATCCATTTTTCAGGCGCACTTATCCAGAGCCGGTGCCTGAAGCCATCGCTTTTTCTCCATCCGCTGTAGCCTGGTCGACAGTAATTCTGTCACATGCCTGCCCGCCTCCGCACCGGCAAATCGCAGCCGATCGCCGCACAAGATGCATTGGTACGGATCTGTGCCCAGGAAACCTTTCATCAACACCGCGAACCCGGGCCGTTTGGGCTTATCCCGCACCGTCATCGACAGCGCTTCGTAGACCTTCGGCAACAGTTGGCCCCGTTTGCGGTTGGCCAAAAAGCCGTAGTACCGCACCATTTTAAAATGCCTCGCCGGAATATGGCTGATATAACGCTGCAGCATCTCTTCCTGGCTGATTTTTTGGCGTTTATATTGCTGCGTGCGGTGATCGTAATACTGATAGACCACGGCACCGCCGCGATAATGCCGGAGCTGGGAAGCCGCCACTGGCGGGCGCTTCAGATAACGGCCAAGGTATTTCACGCTGCGCCAGGCGCCACGGGTCTTTTTGGCAAAGTGCACTTTCCATGCTCGACGATATTGCGCGTGCAGGTAGCGGTACCACCGCTCCTCGTTACGAATATGGCCGAAGCCTGGCAGGGAACTGGGGTTGATGCCCGCATAGTTGTCACGCAGCAGGTAAATGACGGCGTTGCGCCAGATTTGCTCTACGTCTTTCTTTTTAAAGAACAGCTGTCGCCAGACCTTGTGTTTGGCATCGAGGCCGCCGCGGGTGACGGATACGTGGATATGCGGGTGCTGATTGAGCTGCCGGCCATAAGTATGGAGCGCGCAGAAGATACCCACTTCAATGCCCTGTTGGCGTGCCCAGCGGAGCATGGCCCCGGTAGCGCAGCGAAACAGGTCGTTGAGCAGGGGCCAGTTGTTATTGAAGAACGGCCACAACAAGTGGGGCATGGTGAAGGTGATATGTTGCCAGTCGCAGTCGGGCAGGATGTGCTGCTGCTCAGCAATCCACTGCTCGGTGGCCTTGAGGCCGCAACTGCTGCAGGCCTTGGACTTGCA
>NZ_JBLJAK010000074.1:0-11215 GCF_047530105.1 Serratia sp. T13T92
AAATTTCTGGCAAACTGTTTGTAAAGGCACGATGAGGTCTCTTCTGTTTTGTTAGCGCAACCAGTAGATCACACTTCATCGTGCCTTTCATTTTTTTCTGGGGATTCCTCAGCCCTGTGGGAGAGGGAGCTGGTGAGGAGGGTAGAATAAAATGTTACTGAATGTTATTACCCCAGTGTTTTTGCTTGCTGGTTTTGCCAATGCCGGGATTAAAACTGTTGGTGGGATCGGCATCCTGATAGAACGCCTGCAAATCCGGCTTGGCATGATACAGATGGCCGACGTTGTGCTCGGCCGGATACTCCGCACCACGCTGATTGAGGATCGCCAACATCTGTTCTTTCAGCGCATGGCTGTCCGCGCCTTTTTTCACCACGTAATCCTGGTGGAACACGTGGCACATAAAGTGGCCGTAATACAGCTTGTGTACCAACTGGTTGTCGATCTCCGGCGGCAGGGTTTCGAACCACTCGGTATCGTTGCGGCGCAGGGCGATATCCAGCGCCAGAATGTCCTCGACCTGATCGGCATGTACCGCGTGATAGCGCACGGCGGCGCCCGCTGCGGCAAAGCGGTGCAGAAACGCTTTCTTGCCTTCTTCAGGCGTACAGACGAAAAAGTCACCTTCGGCCTGGGCAAAGTAGCTTTTCAGATACTGTTCGGCCTCTGCCACACCCGGCCCGGCCATTTTCAGCAGCAGATGGTGTTCAAAGCGTTGGCGATACGCTTTCATGCGCGGCGGCAGATGGTTAGGGGCCAGCTTGCTCAGCTTCTGCATCAGGTTATCGGTGAGGTTGTGCGGTATCAGCGGCAGTTTGTTCAGCGTGGCATCCACCCGGCCTTTCAGAGTAAAGAAGCGAGGCATTTGATCGGTGCCCAGCTTGTCGATCATCATAAAGGTGTCTTTGCCATACACCTCGGCGATATCGAAAATGTCGCGGTGCATATATTCCCCGGCCACCGGCAGATTTTCAAACTGGCTCAGCATATGGCGGCGCAGCTCGGTCAATACTGCGGTGTCGTTGGTGCCGATATAGAACACCTGCTCTTTATCTTCTTTGGCGAAGGTATCCAGACGTACCGCAAATACCGCCAACTTCCCGGCACAGCCGGAAGCCTCGAACAGGCGGCGTTTATCGGCGTTAAAGCGGGAAGGGGTATCGGCATCGACATCGCGCACCCGGCTGGCGTATTCGTTGTCCGAAGCGCGCAGCTCGCCATGTTCAACATCGGTTGGTCGGTAATCGCCCTTTTCCAACCGCGTAAGGATCTCTTCCGGCGTATCGCCCAGGTTAATCCCCAGATGATTGACCAACCGTAACTGACCATCGGCGTCCAGCTTGGCGTACAGCGCCATTTCGGTATAGGCCGGGCCGCGTTTGACCAGCGCCCCCCCGGAGTTGTTGCATATGCCACCGATCACCGAAGCACCAATGCACGAAGAGCCGATCACCGAATGTGGTTCACGGCCATAAGGTTTCAACAGCCTTTCCAGCTTATTGAGCGTGCTGCCGGGGAAGCCGACTACCTGCTTGCCGTTATCCAACACCTGAATATGATCGAGCCGCAGGGTACTGACAATGACAATCTCACGGTCATAATCCTGGCCGCTGGGTGTAGAGCCTTCGGTCAAGCCGGTGTTGGCTGCCTGCATAATGACAATCTTATCGGCGGCGACGCAGGCTTGCAGGATCTGCCACAGTTGCAGCAGACGGGTAGGGAACACTACGGCCAATGCCTTGCCACCGCCGGAGCGGAAACCTTTGCGATAACGTTCAGTGCTACGCTCGCCGGTCAGCACTTGCGCGTTGCCAACGATATTCTTCAACTGAGTGATAAATGCCTGCGTCATGCCCATCTCCATGTCCCCGCCTGGCTGCAACGGGGTTTAATGTTTAATAGCGTTCCTGATATCCCGCCTCACGTTCTTCTGCGCGCAACGTCAGGATCTCCACGCCGTCAGCGGTAACTGCCACGGTGTGCTCCCATTGGGCGGAAAGCTTTTTATCGCGGGTGACCACGGTCCAGCCATCTTTCTTCTGTTTGATGCGGTGGTCGCCCTGGTTAATCATCGGTTCGATGGTAAACACCATCCCTTCCTGCAACACCGTACCGGTGCCTGGCAGGCCGAAGTGTAGCACCGCTGGGCCTTCGTGCATTTCACGGCCAATGCCATGCCCACAATATTCCCGTACTACGCTGTAACCCGCCTGCTCTGCATGTTGCTGTATGGCGTGGCCGATGTCACCTAGCGTGGCTCCGGGTTTCACAGCCCGAATGCCTTGCCACATTGACTCGTAGACATTGTTGACCAGGCGCTTGGCGAGCGGGGTGGTTTGACCGATGCAGTACATCTTGCTGGAATCGGCAATAAAGCCATTATTTTCCAAGGTGATATCGACATTGACGATCATCCCGGAACGCAAAATTTTGCTGGCCGATGGGATGCCGTGGCAGATCACTTCGTCGATCGAGGTATTGAGCACGTAGGGGAAATCATACTGGCCCTTGCTGGCAGGGCGTGATTTCAGCTCATTAACGATAAAGGCTTCGGTAAGGTCATTGATCTCCATGGTGGTGATCCCTTCGCAGATCACCTCATCGAGCATGGCAAACACCTTGGCCAGCAGCGCACCGGAGTGGCGCATGATGGCAATTTCCTGCGGCGTTTTAATCACAATATCTTTCACCCAACAATCTCCTTCAGCGTCAGCGCGTTATCTTTCATCATTTTTTTTACCAGTTGCGGATAGGTCAGCTCAGGGTTCAGCTCTGCCAGCATACCGATCCTGATCCAGTGTTCCGCCTGTGCGTTAATAGAACGCGACATGGTCAGGCTGGCGAGCCTGAGATCGTCATGTAGCGTCTCCGAGATTTTTACTATCCCCATAGCAGACTCCGTAAGCGAACAATATACGGAGTGTATACGTTTTGGATGCTGTGGGTTTGGCATTCTGTGGCGCAGGCATTTTAGGCCGAATGGTCATTGCCGGGGTCGCACAATGCGTTTATTGTGATCGTCGGCTTTGTTGCCATGACTTTTTTAAGAAGGATTTAGGGCGTGACTAAACTACGTGTTGGGGTGATCTTTGGGGGCAAATCGGCGGAGCATGAGGTTTCGCTGCAGTCGGCAAAAAATATTCTGGATGCCATCGACAAAGAGAAGTTTGACGTCACGCTGCTGGGCATTGATAAGCAGGGGCAGTGGCACCTTAACGATGCCTCCAACTTCCTGCTGAATGCGGAAAACCCGGCGTTGATCGCGCTGAACCACTCGAATAAAAACGTGGCGCTGGTCCCTGGGTATGAGAAACAGCAACTGATAGAGGCTGATGGGGCCGGTGCGCTGGGCCAGCTCGACGTGGTGTTCCCGATCGTCCACGGCACCTTGGGGGAGGATGGCTCACTGCAAGGGCTACTGCGGATGGCGAATATGCCGTTCGTAGGAGCGGGCGTGTTAGGGTCGGCGGTCAGCATGGATAAAGACGTTACCAAACGCCTGCTGCGGGATGCTGGGCTGTCAGTAGCACCGTTCGTCACGTTAACGCGTTCCAACCGCAACAAGTACGGTTTTACGCAGTTAAGTGAAAGCCTGGGGTTACCGCTGTTTGTTAAACCGGCGAATCAGGGTTCCTCCGTTGGCGTCAGCAAGGTGCATGACCAGGCTGAGTTCGAGCAGGCTATCGCCCTGGCATTCAGTTTCGACCATAAAGTGCTGGTGGAGTCGGCTATTGTTGGCCGTGAGATCGAATGCGCGGTATTGGGCAACGATAATCCACAGGCCAGCGTCTGTGGCGAAATCATCCTTAGCGATGAGTTCTACTCTTACGACACCAAGTACATTAATGAGCAGGGCGCGCAGGTGGTGGTACCGGCGGCGATCGATCAGGACGTCAGCGATAAAATCCGCGAAGTGGCATTGCAAGCCTTCAAGGCGCTGGATTGCTTGGGTATGGCGCGCGTCGACGTATTCCTGACGCCGGATAATAACGTGATTATCAACGAGATTAATACGTTGCCTGGCTTCACCAATATCAGCATGTATCCAAAACTGTGGGGAGCCAGCGGGGTGAGCTATACCCAGTTGATCACCGCGTTGATTGAGCTGGCTCTTGAGCGGCATCAGCAGGATCGCGGGTTGAACAGTTCGGTGTTTGACAGCAAGTAAATGGTGTTTTCCTGGCACTCTCCGAGTTGAAGAGTGCCAGAAGACAACGGTTTATTTCACCGTCACATCGATATCGCCAAAATACTTCTTGGACAGTTCGCCAATGGTGCCTTGCTGCTTCACCTTGGCGATGGCTTCGTTGAGCTTTTTCAGCGTCGCGGTGTCGTCTTTACGCAGACCGAAGGCGATGCCTTCACCCAGGATTTTATCGTCCTGTACCGCATCACCAACAAATGCGAAGCCTTTACCATCTGGATGTGCCAGGAAACCGCTCTGCCCGGCAGGGGCCATGATCAAGGTGGCATCCAGGCGGCCAGCGGTCAGATCCAGATAGACCTGATTTTGATCCTGATAGGATACGACATCAACCCCTTCCGGTGCCCAGTGTGCCTTGGCATAGTTTTCCTGAATGGAACCCTGCAATACGCCGACGTGTTTCCCCGTCAGCGATTTGGCATCGGGTTTCAGGCCGCTGTCGGCCTTGGCAATCAGGCGGTTTGGCACCTGATAAATCGAATCGGTAAACGCAATCGCCTGCCTGCGCTGCTCGGTGACGTTCATCGCCGAGTTAATCACGTCAAATTTGCGGGCCTGTAACGCCGGGATCAGGCTGTCGAACGAGGTTTCTACCCAGCTGCATTTGACCTGTGCAGCGGCGCACACGGCGTTACCCAGATCGATATCAAACCCTTCCAACTTGCCGCTGGCGGATTTGGACTCGAAAGGCGGGTATAGCGCTTCAAGACCAAAACGCAGGCTATTCTCTGCCGCCAGTGTGGAACCGGCAGCCAGTAAACATCCCGCCGCGATCAGCGTTTTCAGTGTTTTTTTCATTACTGTTTCTTCCCCATGGTAAAAATCAATGGATCACACCTGACACAGACGGCGAGCGCCTTCCAGCAGGGTGTCATTATCTTTCGAGAAACTAAGCCGGATAATGCCGGTATTGGTGCCGTCGCTGTAAAACGCCGACAGCGGGATGGTTGCCACCTTGGCTTCGCGGATCAAGCGCACCGCAAAGTCGTTGTCGCTTTCATTACTGAAACCGCTAAAGCGGGCCAGCATAAAGAAGCTGCCACGGCTGGGCAGTAACTCAAAGCGTGATTTTTGCAACGCGGCTGCCAGCAGGTCGCGTTTTTGCTGGTAAAACTCCGCCAACCCCAGGTAGCTCTGTGGATTATTCAGCGCGGTGGCAAAGGCATATTGCATCGGCGTATCGGCAGAGAACACCATAAATTGGTGCACCTTGCGGATTTCATCCATCAGCGCTGCCGGTGCCATGCAGTAACCGACGCGCCAGCCGGTAACGTGATAGGTCTTGCCAAAGGAAGAGACGATCACGCTGCGCTCTGCCAGAGCGGGATGGCAGGCCATGCTGTGGTGAATGCCGCCGTCGAAGACCACGTGCTCATATACTTCATCGGAAAGAATGACGATATCGGTATTGCGGGTCAGGGCGGTCAGGCGCTCGATATCGTGTTCATCGAATACGCTGCCGGTAGGGTTGTGCGGGCTGTTGACGATGATCATGCGGGTTTTGCTGTTGATTGCCGCCGCCACCTCATTCCAGTCGATGGTTAAATCTTGCAGCGAAAGCTTGATGGCAACCGGGGTCGCCCCTTGCAGACGCACAATCGGGGCGTAGCTGTCGAAGGCGGGTTCGAAATAGATCACCTCATCGCCGGGATGCACCAGCGCGCTGATGGCGGAGTACAACCCTTCACTGGCGCTGGCGATCACCGTGATTTCGTCGTCGGCGTCATAGCGGGCGCCATACAGCCGCTCAACTTTTTCCGCCAGTGCATGACGCAGTGCCGCTACGCCGCTCATTGGGGCGTACTGGTTATGACCTGCGCGCATGGCTTGGGCGACGCCTTCGATCAGTTGTATATCGCAGGCAAAATTGGGGGCGCCCTGCGAAAGATTCAGAGCTTGATGTTCGGCGCTCAGTTGGCCAATCACGGTGAAAATGGTAGTGCCAACGTCCGGCAGTTTAGAACGTTGCGAGCAGGCGCTGTGCATGGGGGCTCCTGGCAAAAGATTCGAGTGTCGAATGATTAAGCATCAGTTAGGATAGGCTAACAAGAGAAAATTCGTCATGCTTGCCATGCAGCCAGATCATGGCTGACAGTGAAAATAAATGCAGGTATCGGGATTTATTATGCAAACATCGCTGCCGTCGCTCGACGTGCTGAAAACCTTTGTGGTGGTCGCTGAGCGTCTCAATTTCACCCATGCCGCCCAGACGCTGCATTTGACGCAGGGCGCGGTCAGCCGCCAGATCCTGGGATTGGAACAGCAACTGGGTTATCCGCTGTTCAGCCGCCGCGCTCGTGGGCTAACGCTAACGCCACAGGGCGCGCTGCTGTTGGCGCCGGTGCAGCTGGCGTTAGAGCAATTGGCGCAGGCGCTGGCCAAGGCCGGGGAACAGCCGGGTACGCTACGCGTCAAATGCCCAACCTGTGCGATGCGCTGGGTATTGCCGCGTATTATTCGCCTGCAGAATGAACGGCCGGAGATGCATATCGAACTGACCGCGTCGGTGTCGCACGGGCTGGATTTTGGCAGCGAACATTTTGATGCGGCGGTGGTGTTTGGCAAACCTCAGGGCAAACGGCTGGTGGTGCACCATCTGTTTGATGAGATCCTGACGCCGGTCTGCACGCCAAACTATCTGCCCGAGCAGGTTCGGCCACCAGAACCTGCCGATCTGGCGGAGACAACCTTGCTGCATCCCACGCGCGATCGCCGTGATTGGTTGCTATGGTTGAAAGCGGCGGGGCAGGCGGCTTTTCCCTCCGCCAAGTCACAGCATTTTGATACTCTCGATCTGGCGATGAGCGCCGCATTACAGGGCTGTGGTATCGCCATCGGCGATCTGTGCCTGTTGGAAGAGGATATTCAGGCCAATCGCATTATTACGCCGTTCCCGATCAGCGTGGTCAGCGGTGCCGCCTATTATCTGGTTTACCCCGAACATGCGGTGGTGCCTGCGGCTTTAACCCGGCTGGTGGAGTGGCTGGGGGCAGAGGCGCAAGCCAGCCGGAGCAGACTGCATCATCTGCTAACAACAACGCAGACGAATTGATTCTGCAAACAAAAAGAGTATGGCAAACTGCGTGCTCACATCTATTAATGCCTCCTGGCCGACATTGCCGGCGGGGACGTGCCAGAGAATCAAACTATGAAATGGCTTTGTGTGGTGAGTATGTTGTCCGGCCTGGCTATCAGCCCGGTTTTTGCGCAGGAAAGCAGTGCGACCCAAGGGATCTATGCTCAAGAGCGTGATGCCTTTGTCTCCAACCTGATGAAGCAGATGACGCTGGAAGAGAAAATCGGCCAGCTGCGTTTGATCAGCGTGGGGCCAGATAACCCGAAAGAGGCCATCCGTGATGGCATCAGCAAAGGCCAGATCGGGGCGATCTTCAACACCGTGACCCGGCCAGATATCCGCGCAATGCAGGATCAGGCCATGCAGCTCAGCCGCCTGAAGATCCCACTGTTTTTTGCTTATGACGTGGTCCACGGCCAGCGTACCGTGTTCCCGATCAGCCTGGGGCTGGCGGCGAGCTTTGATCTGGAGGCTATCGCCCTGAGCGGGCGTGTTTCAGCGCAGGAAGCCAGTGATGACGGCCTGAACATGACCTTCTCGCCGATGGTCGATATTACCCGCGATCCGCGTTGGGGCCGAGTCTCTGAAGGGTTTGGAGAGGATACCTGGCTGGTATCGAAGATTGCCAAAGTGATGGTAGATGCCTACCAGAATGGCGATCCGTCCAAGCCGGGGTCGGTGATGGCCAGCGTGAAGCACTTTGCCCTGTATGGCGCAGTTGAAGGGGGCCGTGACTACAACACCGTTGATATGAGCCCGTTGCGTATGCATCAGGATTACCTGCCGCCATATAAGGCGGCGGTAGATGCTGGCAGCGGTGGCGTGATGGTTTCGCTTAACTCAATCAACGGCGTACCGGCGACGGCCAACCCATGGCTGCTGAAAGATCTGCTGCGTGACCAGTGGGGCTTCAAAGGCATCACCATCAGCGATCACGGCGCGATTAAAGAGTTGATTAAGCATGGCGTGGCTCAGGATGCGAGTGATGCGGTGCGTTTGGCGATCACCTCCGGCGTCGATATGAGCATGAGCGACGAGTATTACGACCAATACTTGCCGGGGCTGGTGAAGGAAGGTCTGGTTGCTGAAAGCGAGATCGACCGGGCCTGCCGTGACGTGCTGAACACCAAATATGATATGGGCCTGTTTAAAGATCCGTATAACCACCTCGGTCCGGTAGGCTCCGACCCGCAGGATACCAATGCCGAAAGCCGTCTGCACCGTGCGGAAGCCCGCGTGATTGCCCGCAAGACCATGGTGTTGCTGAAAAATGACAAGCAGACGCTGCCATTGCAAAAGCAGGGCACCATTGCGTTGATCGGGCCGATGGCTGACAGCCAGCGCGATATCATGGGGAGCTGGTCGGCGGCAGGCGTGGTGAAGCAGTCGATCACCGTGCGTGAAGGGTTGCAGAATGCGGTGGGCGATAAGGCCAGCATCCTGTACGCCAAAGGCGCCAACATTACTCAGGACAAGAGCATTGTTGATTATCTGAACGAGTATGAAACTGCGGTGGCCTTTGATACGCGTTCGCCACAACAGATGATCGATGAAGCGGTAAAGATCGCTAAACAGGCCGACGTGGTGGTGGCGGTAGTGGGTGAAGCGCAGGGAATGGCTCATGAAGCCTCCAGCCGGGCGGATATCACCATTCCACAAAGTCAGCGTGACCTGATCGCGGCGTTGAAAGCCACCGGTAAACCGCTGGTTCTGGTGCTGATGAATGGCCGTCCGTTGGCATTGAGCTGGGAAAGTGAACAGGCAGATGCGATGCTGGAAACCTGGTACAGCGGCACCGAAGGTGGGAATGCCATCGCCGACGTGCTGTTTGGTGACTACAACCCTTCCGGCAAGCTGCCAATGACCTTCCCGCGCTCGGTGGGGCAGATCCCGATTTACTACAACCATCTCAACACTGGCCGACCGTTCGGCAAGGAAAACCCGGGCAAGTACACCTCGCGTTACTTTGATTCACCGAATGGCCCGCTGTATCCGTTTGGGTATGGTTTGAGCTATAGCCAGTTTGCCCTATCGGACTTCAAGCTCTCCAGCCCAGAGATGGCGCGCGACGGCAAAATTACCGCTAGCGTGATGCTGAAAAACACCGGTAAATATAACGGTGCCACCGTGGTACAGCTGTATGTGCAGGATGTGACCGCCTCGGTCAGCCGCCCGATCAAGGAGCTGCGTAACTTCAAGAAGGTGACGTTGCGTGCCGGGCAGGAACAGCGGGTGGAATTACCGATTACCGAGGACGATTTGAAGTTTTATAACGCCAGCCTGAAATGGGGCGCGGAGCCGGGTAAATTCAACGTGTTTGTTGGCCTGGACTCGGACAACCTGCAACAGCAGAGCTTTACCCTGGAATAAGTTTGTGAGCGTTTACTTTCGCTGTTTTCCCCTGACTCCAACCCTCTCCCACAGGGAGAGGGAGCTGAAACGGTGTTGTAGTCAGGACGGCGTAGGGGGGCCGCATGCTGCGCCCGTTTAACGTATTCGGTGTTGAGGTCAGACGCGGGAGTCGGTTTTTAGTTCGGACAGTCCCCCCTCGTAAAACGCCAAGCAGCACACAGAAAAAATCACCGGAGATTGCACCATGAAAAGATATCTGGACTTTAGCGCCAGCGATCTGGCCAACATCAGCAAAGACGATCTGATCTACGCCATCCGTGCCAGCGAAGGGCGCATTCTGGTCAGTGAGACCATCGCGATAACCCAGCCGCTGCTCAATAACGTCACCAATGCCGAACTGGCTGCCAGCCAGGGGGCCGACATCCTGCTGCTGAACCTGTTTGATGTCAATCAGCCGCACATTGCCGGGCTGCCTGCCGATGTACCACCAGAAGAAGGCATACGCGAACTGCAACGGCTGACCGGGCGCGTTATCGGGGTCAATCTGGAAGCCGTCGATCCGGCGTTTGCCACCACGCACAATGAGTTCTGGCAGATGACGGCGGGGCGTGCGGCCACGGCGGAAAACGCCCGAAAACTGTATGAGCTTGGCGCTCGCATGGTGGTCTTGACCGGTAACCCGAATAACGGCGTCAGCAACCAGGCCATCGCCGAGGCGCTGAAGCACATTCGTGACGAAGTGGGCGATAAGCTGGTGCTGGTGACCGGCAAAATGCACGGTGCCGGGATTGTGCGTGAAAGCGGCAGTCAGTTGATCACCGAACAAGATATTGCGCTGTTTATTGAAAACGGGGCCGACATTGTTCTATTACCTGCACCGGGCACCATCCCCGGAATGTCGCAGGAAAAGGTCGCCGAGCTGATTACGTTTACTCAGCAACAGGGCGCGCTGGCGATGACCGCTATCGGCACTTCTCAGGAGGGGGCCGATGTGCAAACCATTCGCCAAATTGCCCTGATGAGCAAAATGGCCGGAGCCGATCTGCACCATATTGGCGATACCGGCTATCTTGGCTTGGCGTTGCCGGAGAATATCTTTGCCTACAGCGTGGCGATCCGCGGTGTACGCCACACCTATACCCGCATAGCTCGCTCCGTTAACCGCTAGCCCCTCACCCCAACCCTCTCCCACAGGGAGAGGGAGCTGTTAGCCCCTGCTCTTTTGGAAGTAAAGAGGTGATCAAGCAACTCGATCATCACTTTAACCAGGATGAGCAGGGTCAGTCAGCCGGTGCTTATGAAGAATCACTACACTTTCAGCCTAACTGGATCGGTCCCCTCTCCCTGGGGTGTACATCCCCAAAAGGAGAGGGAGCCAGTTCGGTGTTGTGGTCAGGAACCTTACTCAATCGGCGGCTCGTTCGGTCAGACACTGTTCTCAATTTGTGGCACGTTCAGTCCCCTCTCCCTGTGGGAGAGATACCGTCTTGTCGGCTATCCGGCAAGCGGTATTTCCGCATTAAATGTCTTTCCTGATTTCACCACACCATAGGCCAGTTGCAGCAGTTTTCGCATCGCCGCAC
>NZ_JBLJAK010000075.1:0-10779 GCF_047530105.1 Serratia sp. T13T92
AGCATCTCTTCCTGGCTGATTTTTTGGCGTTTATATTGCTGCGTGCGGTGATCGTAATACTGATGGACCACGGCACCGCCGCGATAATGCCGGAGCTGGGAAGCCGCCACTGGCGGGCGCGTCAGATAACGGCCAAGGTATTTCACGCTGCGCCAGGCGCCACGGGTCTTTTTGGCAAAGTGCACTTTCCATGCTCGACGATATTGCGCATGCAGGTAGCGGTACCACCGCTCCTCGTTACGGATATGGCCGAAGCCTGGCAGGGAACTGGGGTTGATGCCCGCATAGTTGTCACGCAGCAGGTAAATGACGGCGTTGCGCCAGATTTGCTCTACCTCTTTCTTTTTAAAGAACAACTGTCGCCAGACGTTGTGTTTGACATCAAGGCCGCCGCGGGTGACTGAGACGTGGATATGCGGGTGCTGATTGAGTTGCCGGCCGTAGGTGTGGAGCGCGCAAAAGATGCCGACTTCGATCCCCTGCCTGCGTGCCCAGCGGAGCATGGCTCGGGTAGCGCAGCGAAACAGCGCGTTGAGCAGGGCCCAGTTATTGTTGAAGAACGGCCACAGCAGATGGGGCATAGTAAAAGTGATATGTTGCCAGTCGCAGTCTGGCAGAATGTGTTGCTGTTCGGCAATCCACTGCTCGGTGGCCTTGAGGCCACAGCTGCTGCAGGCTTTGGACTTGCAGCTCTGGCAAAAGAAGCGTGCGTGGGTGCAGTCCGGCGAGGCACAGCAGTAGCGCCGCACGCCCATGGCACAGGTGCCGCAAGCGAGCATGCGCTCGACGGCGAGTTTGGTCCAGTCGCTGAGGGTGTCGCCATGTTTATCGAGATAGCGGCTCCAGCCGTCATCGTGCTGGAACAGCAGCTTTGCGGGTCGTGGAATATACATGAAGCAGAGTTTACAGGGAGGCAGCGGGCAGGAAAAGGGCGTCGGGGCCAGCGTACTCACGCCAGCGGCGTGCTAATTTATGCGTGTGTATCAATGCGACGGTGAAGGATATGCCGCCGATCGCGTGTACGGAACATCAGCCGGCGCCAGCATTGATGTGAGTCTGGGTCTTAAAGACGGTTGAGGCTGCAAAGCAGCCGTGCTCGCACCGCAGGGGCGCTACGTTCGTAGCGAATAAAATCAGCTTTACGCCGAAATTTAACAACAGGTGTAACCTGATTCTGGCAAAGAACTTTGTGAATCGTTGCCATTGCCAGTGAGATTGAATGAAGTCGTTTTAACTCGCTCTGAATCCGCCTTGCCCCCAGATTTCGCAGAGAACGTAACTCCAGGATCAGAGCAACTTCGCTTGCGCCAGTTTTCGTTGATGGTGAACGCTTAGGGCGACGGCTATGGCTTTCCAGACCAGCGATGCCCTGAGCCAGATATCTGCGCCACCATTTACGCAATGTGGGCCGAGAAATGCCACAGCGACGGCATACGAACCCCGCATCACCGGACTTTTCATAGAGTTTTACCCACTGCAGTCGCTGTTGAATTTCCCTGTTCATAGTGAGGCATTATAGTGAAACGATGTCTATGAATCACACACATTATCGTTGTCTCCAGCCCCCTGAATGGTTTCAGTTAGAGGCGACAACTACCCTGACATGGGGGGCTACCTCTGGTTAAGAGTTTACTCACTTAGCGCCGTGTCCACTATTGCTACAGCCCGCTCACGCAGCTCTGGTGGGTAACGGTTTGCTCGTTTGGATGTCATTTCGGGTCTCCTTTCACTGAGAGTTTAGTCTCCCGAAAACCCGGTACGGTTCAAGATAATCAAAAATAATCATTCATGACTGAATATTTTGGCTAGTCTAAGATACATAGAAACAAGAAAGTATGTGTGATGAGCTTAACCGAGAAGAGTATGAAGTCCAGAGTGTAACTTAAACAACACACAGAAAAATAGGTAAAAAATTGATTTTAAATAATATTACAGACAATTCGATTGTTTCAGATTTGCGAGCATGGACCTTAACAGCGCGTCAAATTTGCGATCTGGAGCTCATAATAAACGGAGCTTTCTCACCTCTAAACGGTTTTCTCACTGAAGAGAATTATACGAACGTTGTACACAATATGCGCCTCATGTCTGGCGAGTTATGGCCGATACCTATTGTTCTGGACGTCACAGATGATTTTGCAGCATTTGTGTCTGAAGGTATAAAAATCGCATTGCGTACTCCTGAAGGGATTATCTTGGCCGTGCTGACTGTCAGCAGCATTTATCGTCCGAACCATATCGTTGAAGCTGAGAGGGTGTTCGGCACTACCGATGAGGCACATCCTGGCGTAAAAGTGCTAATGCGTCAAAATAACGTCAATTTAGGTGGGATTATAAATGCGGTTACACCGGTTACCCATCATGACTTTACCGAACTTCGCCTAGGGCCAAAGGAAGTCAAAACCGAAATTGCACTCCGTGGTTGGAAAAATGTGGTCGCCTTCCAGACTCGTAATCCAATGCATCGCGCTCATGTTGAACTAACGTTGCGGGCAATGAAGCAAGTAGAAGCAGGGCTGTTGCTTCATCCTGTTGTTGGTTTGACAAAAGCGGGTGACGTGGATCACTACACCCGTGTGCGTTGCTACAGAGAAGTACTACAAACATATCCAGCCGACTCTGTCATGTTGGCATTGCTACCATTAGCCATGCGGATGGCGGGACCACGTGAAGCAGTCTGGCATGCACTCATTCGTAAAAACTTCGGTGCCACGCACTTCATCGTCGGTCGCGACCACGCTGGCCCAGGAAAAAATAAAAATGGCAAGGATTTCTACGAACCATATGCCGCACAACAATTGGTGCAGGTGCATGCTGCTGAAATAGGTATCCAATTGATAGCATTTGAAGAGATGTTATACCTCGCTTCTGAGCAGCGCTATGTGTCTAGCTCCGAAGTGCTACCAGGGCAGACAGTTTTGAGCCTATCTGGTACACAATTCCGTGCAAAATTGACAGCAGGTGAAGATATTCCTGAGTGGTATAGCCCCCCTGAAGTTGTAGCTGAATTACGAAAAAGGTATAAACCTAAATCCGAGCAAGGTTTTGTTCTCTTTTTTACAGGTTTGTCTGGTGCAGGTAAGTCTACCGTTGCTAATACAGTTGCAGCTCGTTTGCTTGAGAATGGAAGGCGCACAGTGAGCCTGCTCGATGGTGACGTAGTGCGTCAACACTTGTCTAAGGGTCTTGGTTTTTCCAAAATGGACCGTGATATCAATATTGAACGGATTGGCTATGTGGCTGCAGAAATAGCTCGAGCCGGTGGCATCGCCATTTGCGCTTCTATATCCCCTTATGCAAAGACACGACAAACCTGTCGCTCTTTTGCAGAGGATCACGGTGTGAGTTTTTTTGAAATTTATATGGACACCAGCCTAGAGATATGCGAGCAGCGTGATTGTAAAGGGCTTTATGCAAAAGCTCGCAATGGTAAACTCAAAGGAATGACAGGTATTGATGACCCATATGAAAAGCCTGAAATGCCTGAACTTCGCATCAACACTACTGATATGTCAGTTGTTGAGTCTGCGGAAATTATAATTTCCACCCTGAGAAAGGCGGGGAACATATGAAAAAATCAGGCATGAATGATGTGCTATTTCATAATTTTAATAAATTTTTAAAAGGTGATTTTTTTAAATTTTATGATTTCAAAGATCGCAATAAATTCGGTTTAACATCAACTAAGAATATATACAAAGATCGTTCTATATCAATAAAACCATGTTGCCTCTATATAATGAAACGGGTGAGGGAAGGTAATGTAAGTATGACTGAAATTTCCTTTTTTAACCCGAAAAGTACTCCATGTTGGGCTAGCACACTAGATTTGGCCGTCAGCTTTCTGAAAAAAAAATGTGATACCTCTACGTGGGATCTGATTTTTTGCAACCGACTAAGGAGTAAAAGCTGATGAGTGTCGTCACTGAACTTATTATGGCCGGGGTGTTGGTTGGTTTTATGGTAGGGCTTACAGGAGTCGGGGGCGGTTCCCTTATGACCCCGCTTTTGATATTTGTGTTTGGTCAGACCCCTTCAACTGCGGTAGGCTCGGATATGTTCTTTGCCTGTGGAACAAAGCTCGTAGGGACTGCGATGCATCACAAACACAATTCTGTGAACTGGAAAGTGGTCAGCCTGCTAGCGGCTGGTAGCATTCCTGCATCAGTACTCGTGTTATTGTACTTGGGAATGACAAATTCGTCGTCTGGAAAAAGCTTTTTCGTCATGGCATTGCTGGGTACTATCATTTTTCTGGCTGGAACTCAGATGGTAGGCTGGTTAAAATTCAATCCTCGTCCCCTACAGATAAAGGAGGATATCGGCGTGAGAAAGCCCTATCTGACAATCCTATTTGGGGCCATATTGGGGGGATTAGTGACTTTGACTTCCATTGGAGCTGGCGCGTTGGGGGTCGTCCTTTTACGAACCTTGTATCCGAAAACTTTGCGGATTGCTTCCTTGGTTGGGACAGACTTAGCACATGCAATTCCTCTCACATTGGTAGCTGGCATAGGTTATCTTAGTATGGGGGCTATCCAGTTCAGTATGGTAGGCTATTTGCTGTGTGGATCAGTGCCTGGTGTTATTATAGGCAGCTTGTTGGCAAACAAAATTAAAGCACACATCGTCGCAAATATATTAGGGTTACTGATGATGGTAGTTGGTATCAAGACATTTCTCGCAGCGTTGGAAACTTATGTTTAAGATATTAAATACGATTTGGTATACAACTACGTTAAGGTTGCAATTACCAACATTAAATTAGGTGTACTGATAACAATAAAACCACTGCCCTGTAACACGAGAATAAATCTCATGGGCAGACTGATTGTCAGGATAGTTAATCTTTATTCTTTAGCGTCAAAATTTTTATATTTAAACTATCATTTACAGCGAGATTTATATCAAGGACTTGTGATGAAAATTTTCATGATCGGAACCCAAAGATCTGGCTCAAACTTGCTTCGTTTGATGATGAATCAATCACCGGAGATATCTGCTCCTCACCCTCCCCATATTCTCGAACGACTCATGCCATTGGTTACTGGATATGGAGACCTTTCTAAAAACTCTAACTTTGAGTTGATGATTGACGATGCTTGTCGTTTGGTCGAGCTCAACCCCGAACCCTGGGAAGGGGTTGTACTTGATCGAGCCAATATTAAAGCACGCTGCAAAAACCGCACCTTGGTTTCTGTTTGTGGAGCCATTTATGATCTCTGTGCTAAAGTAAATCATGCATCAAGTTGGTGCTGTAAGAGTTTAGCTAATGTCAATTATTTAAATGAAATTGAAACCTGTTTTGGCAAGGAGGCCCGGTATATTCATTTGTATCGCGATGGTCGGGACGTAGCGCTGTCTTTCACAAAAGCGATTGTGGGAGAAAAACATATCTATCACATAGCTCAATGTTGGGCCTCCGATCAACGTTTGGCTCTCGCTCAACGTAAATTGATAGAACCTTCCCGATTCTACGGAGTGAGCTATGAAAAGCTTACAAGCGAAGCGGATACAACCATTAAAGGCCTCTGTAATTTCCTGGAGATTGATTACACCCCATCCATGTTAGAGTCTGAAAAATCCAAGGACGCACAATCCGTTTCTCAAAAAAGTGTGCTTTGGGAAAATGTAGCCAAACCTCTTATGACAAATAACTTCAACAAGTTTTTGGAAAAAATGTCAGCCGAAGACATTCGCCTGTTCGAATTAGTAGCCGGGGATATCTTAGATGAATTGGGTTATCCGCGTTTCCATTCCTCTGTTGGAGAGACGAAGATTTTTTCCACGAAAGACATCCAAGAGTTCAGTATGGAAAATGAACGATTGAAGACATCATTTAATGAAAAAGTAGATCCCGAAGACAAGAAACGCCGGGAGACTCAAGCCTCTTTGATTAAAGAAATTAAAGCACGGCAAGCCTCCGTTTAAAAAATGTAGCTCAATGTAATCCCCTGATAGAGCATAAGGAAGACAGAATGACTAGTCGAAGCAAAGAGCGTTTTATGTTGGAGTCTGTGATTGAAATTGCTAAAGAAGCAGGAGCAGCTATTCTTAATATCTATCAACAAGGCGATTTAGGAGTGACAACAAAGGAAGACGACTCGCCACTTACATTGGCGGATATTGCAGCCCATCAAATAATTGTGGACAGACTCAAAGAAATATATCCCAACCTCCCGATCCTCTCAGAAGAAGCACCTAAACAGGATTTTGAGGAACGCCAATTTTGGGATAGCTATTGGTTGATTGATCCTTTGGACGGTACGAAAGAATTTGTGAAACAAAACGGAGAATTTACCGTTAACATTGCGTTGATTCAAAATAAAGTACCTATTCTGGGCGTGGTGTATGCCCCCGTGTTGGACATCTGCTATTTCTCATTAGAGGGGTTAGGCTCCTTTAAGCAGGTCGGTCATGGGGCTCCAAAGCTTATACAAGTTCAGATCCAAGGCGAGGGGAATTCCATCAAAGTCGTAGCTAGTCGTTCGCACAGTGATGAAAAAACCGTTTCGTTGCTCCAGAAATTAGGTAATTGCGAATGTCTGAGCATGGGAAGTTCTCTCAAACTGTGCCTGGTCGCAGAAGGCGCCGCTCATTTCTATCCACGTTTTGCACCCACCATGGAATGGGACACGGCTGCAGCTCATGCTGTCGTACTGGGTGCCGGTGGCGTCGTGTGGGATTTAAACCGTGCACCTCTGGTTTATAACAAGTCGAACTTGCTGAACCCCAGTTTTATCGTCCTTGCCCCTTCCAACCTTGATATCTTGAATAGCCTGGGTGATCTGCGATGAGTGAAAAACCCTCTCTCTGGTCGTTGTTCTGCGTGTTCTTACGGATTGGAAGTACCGCTTTCGGGGGCTTCATGGCCCTGATCGCGGTCGTGGAAAATCAAGTAGTGGAACGTCGAAAATGGATGAAATCCGAAGAGTTCTTGGATGGACTTTCCCTAGCAACAGTATTTATGGGAGCGGTGGCTGTGAATACGGTAGTTTATGTAGGGTATCGACTACGAGGAGGTGCTGGAGTCCTTGTTTGTATGCTGGGGATCATCCTACCATCGTTTTTCTTGATGCTTATCTTGACCTGGGCTTATCTTAGCTATGGAAGTATCCCTACAGTATCAAAACTGTTTATGGGCTGCATTCCGGCTGTTGCTGCAATTATTCTAGTGGCCGCGTTGAATATGGGGAAGAACGCGATCCTCGGACGAAAGGAAGCTATTCTGACTGTGATTGCAGCAGCACTGATGATTTCAGAAGGGAGCTTCTGGATGTCCATATTGGTTATAGTGGGATCAGGTGTGTCCGGTATATGGTTGTTCCGAACGCCTCTATCCCAAGACACCTCTGAATGTCCTTCAGTTTCCCCAAAGAAGATTTCTCTTAAAGGGATCGCTGTTGCTTCTCTGCTCTCTGTTCCCTTCCTCGCTGGAACTCTCACTGCCAAGCTATTTTTAACATTTGCCGGGATGAGTCTGCTTTTGTTTGGGGGGGCGTACGCATTCATTCCTCTGATTCATCAAACCGTAGTTGAAACGAATGGCTGGCTGACTCAACAAGAATTCGTGGATGCAATTGCTATGAGTCAAATAATGCCCGGACCGATTGTATTAAGCACCGTTTTCATCGGATATAAGCTTGCCGGAGTATGGGGCGCTATGGCCGCAACCG
Organism: Serratia sp. T13T92; assembly: GCF_047530105.1. Classification (NCBI taxonomy): domain Bacteria; kingdom Pseudomonadati; phylum Pseudomonadota; class Gammaproteobacteria; order Enterobacterales; family Yersiniaceae; genus Serratia; species Serratia sp. T13T92. The sequence goes on from NZ_JBLJAK010000075.1 coordinate 7,677, forward strand.
TGGGGATCTTTTTACCTCCAGCCTTATTGATGGTCATCGCTACTTCCTATTTGAACAAGATTAAAACGTCATTGGCAATTAAAGCAGTATTGAAAGGAGTTAGACCAGGAGTGATCGGAATGATTGTCTCAGCGGTAGTGGCTGTTGGAGCAACGGCTCCTCACACCGGGGTCTCGGTAATGATTTTTGGAACTACGCTATTTACTCTTCTCAAATTTAAATTGGATGTTGTTTGGATAATTCCAACTGCCGGCCTGTTGGGCCTCTTGGCATATTGAGGGCGTTGGTGCATGGATGGCTAAACCGGTATGCTGTGGTCAGTCCATGACATCACCCCATTCACAATGCCATATAAATACAATGGGCTCTGTCGCGTTAAAGCGGCGTCAGGTAATATGCTGTTTTTTTGTAATGTTGCCTATTAATGTCTCTGATCAGAAATGCCTTTAAACGCTTGCATTATCCCATCGATATCATCGCGCAATGTGTTCGTTGGTATCTGGCTTATGCCCTTAGCTTGCGCAATCTCGATGGTTAGGAGATTGAATCGACCATTTTTGAGATCCCTAACCATAGATCGTAGCGTGGCAGAGTCGCTGATGGTGGGAGTCAATGATAGATGACGTATGAAAATGCCAGTTTTGCCGTGTTTTTAAGCTAAAATCCATTTTTCAGGCGCACTTATCCAGAGCCGGTGCCTGAAGCCATCGTTTTTTCTCCATCCGCTGCAGCCTGGCCGACAGTAATTCTGTCGCATGCCTGCCCGCCTCGGCGCCGGCAAATCGCAGCCGATCACCGCACAAGATGCATTGGTACGGATCTGTGCCCAGGAAGCCTTTCATCAACACCGCGAACCCTGGCCGTTTGGGCTTATCCCGCACCGCCATCGACAGCGCTTCGTAGACCTTCGGCAACAGTTGGCCCCGTTTGCGGTTGGCCAAAAAGCCGTAGTACCGCACCCTTTTAAAATGCCTCGCCGGAATATGGCTGATATAGCGCTGGAGCATCTCTTCCTGGCTGATTTTTTGGCGTTTATATTGCTGCGTGCGGTGATCGTAATACTGATGGACCACGGCACTGCGTATTCCGGTGAAAGTGAACGCTGATTCCGGACGAACGTGAACGCTTTTTTTTCTTAACGCGCCTACTGTGTTTTTATTAACTCTTCTGTTCACTTTGGTCAACCTGAGACCGGCGTTTTCTCATCGACTCGCCCTTCATGTCCAGACGATGCGCGTTGTGCATCAGACGATCCAATATCGCATCTGCCAACGTGTTATCGCCCACGCTTCCATACCATTCATCCGTTGGCAGCTGGCTGATCACCACCGTTGATGTTTTGCCGTAGCGATCGTCCATCAGCTCCAGTAGGTCATTTCGTTGAGCCCCAACCAGCGGCTCCAGGCCCCAGTCGTCCAGGATCAGCAGTTGCGTCTTCGCCAGCATCGACAGCTGCTTCTGGTAACTCCCGTCCGCACGGCTCTGCATCAGCTCCGGTAACAGACGGCTCAGTCGCCAGTACTGGACGCTGTACCCCTGCTGGCAGGCGTTGTGCCCCAGGGCGCATCCCATGTAGGTTTTCCCGCAGCCGCAGGGGCCCGTTATCAACAGGTTCTGGCCTTTCGCTATCCACTCGATGGTTAGGAATCTATGGCCACTCCCGTTTTTGCAACACCGATATTGAAGATATTGTTGGCTTGCATGAATCTATCCGGCGTCTTAATGGACCTTTAGCCCGCGCCCCGATGAGTTCCGCGCCTGGTGAACCTTATAAACTGGACGGCATTTTATCTGCCATTCCTAACCACAGGTTTTTCATCAGGCCGGTTAGCCGTTTTTATCATCAATGATCAGTATTCGCAAAACCAGATAAGCCACTGTTTAAACTTCTAAATACAACCTATAATTACGCGGCAAAGGATTGCTGCCGGGTCGTCAGTGCCCATGCGATCCTGGCCAGCTTGTTTGCCAGTGCACAGGTCACCACAAAATTATTCTTCCGCAGTTGTAACTCCCTGACCCAGTCGGCAAGTTTCCCCGACCTGTGTGCCAGCGTCCGCAGATACACTCTGGCACACTGTACCAGCAGTGCCCTCAGCTTTTTGTTTCCTCGTTTACTGATGCCCAACAGCGTAGTTCGACCTCCCGTGCTGTACTGGCGAGGTACCAGCCCCGTTGAAGCGGCAAAATCCCGGCTGTTGCCATACTGTTTACCGTCACCCAATTGGGTGGAAAGAAGACTCGCAGTCAAAGGGCCGACGCAAGGTATCGAGAGTAATCTCTGACCTGCACTATCTTCATTCAATGATATCTGCAGCTGGGTTTCTAACTCTTTAATTTGTTTAACAAGATAACCATAATGCTCACATAATTTCTGCAGCAAACCAGCCATGTAAGGAGGGAGTTCGTTTGTCTCCAGAATTTCTGCGAAACGCTTTATCAGTGTCGGGCCTTTTGGGGCGTTGACACCAAATTCCAGTAAAAATGCCTGCATCTGATTTGTTGTTTTAACTTTGTCTCTGACCAGCGATTCTCTTACCCGGTGTAAGGCATGCATTGCCTGCTGAGTCTCCGTTCTGGGCTTAACAAAACGCATTGATGGTCGTGATGCGGCTTCGCAGATTGCCTCTGCATCAACAAAGTCATTTTTGTTTGTTTTGACGAATGGACGGACAAATTGCGGTGATATCAATTTGGGCGTGTGTCCCAGTTCTGTCAGTTTACGTACCATAAAGTTGGCACCACCGCAGGCTTCCATCACTATGGTGGTTGCCGGACATTGCGCCAGAAATTCAAACAGCTTTTGCCTTGTGAATTTTTTGCGATAAACCGCTCTCCCGTTGCTATCCTGACAATGGATGTGGAAAGAGTTCTTACCCAGGTCGATACCAATCAGCGCAATGTTTTCCATGGTAGTTCTCCGAATTAAGCCTGTTTTTAGCATAGTATCCAGGAGGAGGGAGTGGCCATCTCATTATCTGGAAAAGCGTTTTAAAAAATTCATGACCATAAATAGCAGCGTGACACATGCCCGTGTGGCGTGGCATAGCAAGATGTTATTGATGAAAATACCAGTTTTGATGTGTTTTTAATCTAAAACCCA
>NZ_JBLJAK010000076.1:0-10582 GCF_047530105.1 Serratia sp. T13T92
TGAGAGACAGACCGGGAATAGTGAGACGGATGAATATAGTTAACATGCTGAAAAAGTTAGGGAATGAGTACAGTAATATGGTCATGGGATGCTGACCATATTACTGGGGATCACTCAGCCCACAGGGTGAGGGAGCTGGTAGAGCTTGCCCTTTTGGGAGCAAAGGATCATCTCAGCACACTCGTATTAAGCCTCTGTATGCGGGGCACTGGCGCACGATCGCCCTTTATGCACCTCCTTCGCAGCCCTGTCGTCTAGACTTAACGTTCTGAATAAGGCGTCTGTCAGGCGTCAACATGAGCGACGAAAGGAGCACTTCATGCCATACCAGACAGTAAACCCCTTTAACAATCAGCTGATTAAAGAATATACCCCGCATAACGACGATCAGGTGGAGCTGGCGCTGGCCCAAGCCGATGCGCTGTATCACTCCGACTGGGCCAAGGGTGAAATCATCCAGCGCTTACCCGTGTTGCATAAGCTGGCCGATCTGATGGAGAGCCGGGTAGAGGAACTGGCGAACATTGCCAGCGTTGAGATGGGTAAGCTGATCGAGCAAAGCCGTGGCGAAGTAAAACTGTGTGCCCAGATAGCCCGTTACTACGCCAATAATGCGCAAAAATTCCTGGCCCCGGTAAGCTATGAGTCCAGCCTGGGTGAGGCCTGGGTCGAGCATCATCCCATCGGGGTGTTGATGGCGGTCGAGCCTTGGAACTTTCCTTTCTACCAACTGATGCGCGTACTCGCCCCTAACCTGGCGGCCGGGAACCCGGTAGTGGTCAAGCATGCCAGCATCGTGCCGCACTGCGCTGAAGCGTTCGAGAAGCTGGTGCATGAGGCTGGAGCGCCCAAAGGGGCCTATACCAACCTGTATATTTCCCAGGATCAGGTGGCCAACATCATCGCCGACGATCGGGTGCAAGGTGTGGCGCTGACCGGTTCTGAAAAAGCAGGCAGCATCGTGGCAGCTCAGGCGGCCAAGAAGCTGAAAAAGGCCACGCTAGAACTGGGGGGTAACGACGTTTTCGTCGTGCTCGACGATTGCGATCTTGAGAAGGCTGTCAAAGTGGGTGCAGAGGCACGGCTCAACAATGCCGGGCAGGTCTGTACCGCCGCCAAGCGTTTTATCGTGCAGGAGAAAGTGGCGAAGGCCTTCCTGCAACAGCTCACCGAGCATTTCAAAAATGTGAAAATGGGCGATCCGCTGGATGAAACCACCACTTTAGGGCCGCTATCCTCCAAGTCGGCCCTGGAAGGGCTGATCGAGCAGGTCAATGACGCGGTGAAACAAGGAGCCAAACTACACCTGGGCGGCAAGGCGTTACAGCACGAAGGCAACTTCTTTGAACCCACCATTCTCACGCATATCAGCCGCGATAATCCGGCCTATTTCACCGAGTTCTTCGGCCCGGTGGCGCAGGTCTATGTGGTGAGCGATGACGAGGAGATCGTCAAACTGGCCAATGACTCCCACTACGGGCTAGGCGGGGCCATCTTCAGTACTGATATTGAACGAGCCAAAAAGCTGGCCTCACGCATTGAAACCGGCATGGTGTATATCAACTCCTTGACCGATACCGCACCTGAGCTGCCGTTTGGTGGTGTGAAACGTTCCGGCTTTGGCCGTGAACTGTCAGATCTGGGGATTAAGGAGTTTGTGAACCAGAAACTGGTGGTGGTTAGCCATAGCTGAGGTTTTATACTGGAGGGGCGCAGCATGCTGCGCCCACTATAAAATCAATCGGTTAGTTTAGCCAACCCTGCGACGGCCATTTCAAGATAGGCGCGCGGGCAACCCAGATTGATGCGGATAAAACCCTGCCCCTGCTCGCCAAATCCGCAGCCCATCGAAGGCGCAATCTTGGCCTGTTGGCGCATGGCTAGCTGCAAAGCTTCATCATCCAACCCCAACGCACGGCAATCCAGCCAGGCCAGATAAGTGCCTTGTGCTGACATCATCCGGCACCAGGGAGCCGCCTGCTCCAACGCCTGTGCAAACCAGCGCCGGTTCTCGGCCAAATAAGCCAACAAGGCATCAAGCCACGGGCCGCCCTGCTGGTAAGCCGCCGTCGCCGCCGTCATGGCAAGCGCGTTGAAAACGTCTAGCCCGTGCGCATTGAGCCGTTCGACAAATTGCTCACGCAGCGCCGTATTCGGGATCAGGAAATTGGAGATGCGTAGCGACGACAACCCAAAGGTTTTACTGGCAGAGGTGGCCACAATCACCCTATCGTGCCACTGCGGCCCCAGGTGTAACACTGAGGTAAAGTGCTCATCTGGCAGGATCAAATCCGCCCAGATCTCATCAGAGATCACCGTCACCCCGTGTTGCTGGCATAGCGTCAGCAATTGCGTCAGCTCCTGCCGGTTCCAGCAGCGGCCGGTTGGGTTATGCGGATTGCACAACACCAGCAACGGCGGCTTCTCCCGCTGCAACAGCTCGGCCAACTGGGTAAAGTCAAAGCGATACTCCCCTTCCCGCTCCTGCAGTGGGTTCTCTAGTACCCGCCGACCATTGAGGGTGATCACCTTCTTAAAGGAGCCATAATAAGGCCCCTGCACCACGACACCCTCACCGGGTTGGCTGAGCATCTGGATCAGCAGCGCAATCCCCGGCACAACCCCTTCGATCGAGGTAAACCATTGCCGTTCCAGCAGAAGTTGGTGGCGTTGGGCAAACCACTCAATCGCAGCCCGGTAGTAATCCTCATCGCGTTCGCTATAGCCAAATACGCCATGATCGACACGCGTATGCAGCGCCTGCTGCACTGCAGGCGGGCAAGGAAAGTCAAAGTCTGATACCCACATCGGCAACAGATCGGTTTCATGCAATTGCAGATAATGCCCCATGAAATCCCATTTTACCGAGCTGGTATGGTGGCGATCGACTACCTGGTTGAAATCAGGCTGTTTCATTTGGCATCTCCTGTTGTTGAGCCTCTGGCGTCACTCTGGCGATGCCAAAACCGGTAAAACCGTAAATCAAAGCGAAGAAGACCGCCGCGTAACACTGCACCGCCCAAGGCAGCAGATCCAGCGTGTTAACTCCCAACGTTGTCGCCATGTAAACACCGGCCGCCGTCCAGGGAATGAGGGGTTCAATCACCGTACCGGCATCTTCGATGGTGCGCGACAGGTTGGTGTTGTCCAAGCCCATGCGGCGATAGGCGTCCTTATACAGCTCTGCCGGAATGAGCAGCGCCAGCTTGCCATCGCTGGTCGCTCCGGTGACCAGGATGGTAGTCCCGACCGTGGCGGCAATCAGTTGGCCCGTGGTATGCACTACTTTCAGCAACCGGTTGATAATCACCGTCAGCGCACCGGTCAAGGTCAGTGCACCAGCAAACGAGAAGGCACACAGTACCAGCAGGATGGTGCTCATCATTGAGAACATGCCACCCCGGTTAAGCAAGCGCGGAACATCGGCGATCACGCCGCTGATGTCATGCCCGCGTTCAGCAAACATCGATAGGTTAAAGCCGTCCATCAGCGCGTTCAGACCCTGTTTCAGGCTAAAGCCCTGCATCACCACGGCGAGGCCGATCGCTAGCACACAGGCCGCCAGCATGACCGGGATCACCGGCCGTTTGGTCACCGCTCCCCACAGCACCAGCACCGGTGGCAGGATCAGCAACAGGTTGAAATGGTATAGGCTTTCCAACCCAATAATGATGTCAGTGACCCGCTGTGGCGTAGCAACCGTTCCCACCACGCTGCTATGACCGGCGATCAGGTAAACGGTGGCTGCCAGCACAAAGCTGGGCAGTGTGGTGTACATCAGGTGTTTGATATGCGCATAGAGATCGGTTTCGGCCACGATAGCGGCAAAGTTGGTCGAATCCGACAGCGGAGAGATTTTATCGCCGAAATAGGCACCGGAAACCACCGCGCCCGCCGCCGCCGCCAACGGCACATCCAGCCCCGCGGCAACGCCCATCAGTGCTACACCGACGGTACCCGCAGACCCCCATGAGGTGCCGGTACAGACGGAAATCACGCTGGTGAGGAAGAAGGCTGCGATCAGAATATATTGCGGACTGATCACTTTCAGCCCCCAGTACACCATGTAAGGAATAGTGCCGCTGATCATCCAGGTGCCAATCAGACCGCCGACGCAGATCAGGATCATGATCACCGGCATGGCCTTCGCCAGTTTGCTGACGATCGAGTTGATAATGTCATCCCAGCTATAGCCCTGCCACAGTGCCAGCCCGGCAGCAACGGCCGCTGAAAGCAGTAACAGCGGTTCAATACGTAATTCCCATACCCCATAGCCGACGATCAACAGCGTCAGCATGGCAACGATTGGCAGCAAAGCCAGCCAAAGGTTGAGCGTTTTTTTACCATCCATAGGTCACCCCGAGTTGTTATTGATGTGCCGCTAGCGTAGTGAATCCTGATTTACCGGGGTGTGAGCTAGCGCCTCAAGCCATGTAACCGCTTTCATGGCGGGTAACTTTGTGATGTAGATCTCAGAACAACCTCTGGACAAGCTATTCCTGCCAGCGAGTGACCGAGTCACGCAGCACCAGTTCAGCGCTAAACATGTTATTTTGCGGCGGTAACCCTTGCTGTTGCTGACTCAACAGCGCCAGCTTGGCTGCCCGTTTGGCCATACGCTCGATGGGATAATGCAGGGTGCTTAACGCCGGATAGAGATAACGCGCCAGCACCACATCATCAAAGCCGATAATCGACAGTTGCTCCGGCAAGGGGATTTGCCTCTGGTGCAAGGCTCGCATCATGCCGGCGGCCATCACGTCATTAAACGTCACTGCGGCCGTAAAGTGATGACGGCTGGAAAGTATCTGCTCTGCGGCCAATTCTCCCCCCTCTTCATCAAAGGACACGCTGATCACCCATTCCCCCGGAACGTCGATCCCCGCCTGTGCCATCGCATTGCGATAGCCCTGTAAACGCTGCTTGCGATCGTCGATGGGTAAATCGGCGGTCACACAGGCAATGCGCCGATGCCCCTGTTGCAGCAAATATTCGGTCGAGGCCTGAGCCGCACTGACGTTATCCAACCACACGCAACGGTTCGCAATGGCAGGAAAGTAGCGATTGATAATCACTAAACCGGGGGTATGAGCAGCATAGCGCAGTACATCGGCATCGCTCATGCGGGTGACGTGGGCGACAATCGCCTCACAGCCCTGATTAATCAGAAAATCCAACCCGGCCTTTTCGCGCTCCGCCTGGTGCCCACCGCTGCACACCATCAGCTTGGCCCCTTCTTTGCGGGTCACCTCTTCCACCCCACGCGCTAGGCGCGAGAAAAAGGGATCGGCCAGATTGCCGGTCAGCAATCCCAGCATGTTGCCACTGCGTTTGGCTAACGCCAGCGCCGCCGCGTTGCGGTGGTAATTGAACTCGCGCATCGCTTTTTCGACACGCTCGCGGGTAACCGGCTCAACATAGGCGGTATTGTTAATCACCCGAGAGACCGTCGCAGCGGAAACCCCGGCTCGCTGCGCCACCTCTTTCATTGTCGCCATCAATTATTCCAGTCGGTATCATTTAATAAGTTGATAATAAGCAGGCGGGAACAACAAATCCAGATGGGCGAGTTCAGCTCCTTTAAACAAAAGCCCCCCATACCGCAGGGTATGAGGGGCAACAATCACGCTAACTTCAGAATAACCAGGAACCGTACCCCCACAGCAGTACTGTCAGCCCAAGTAGCAGCTCAAGCAACAGAATGCCCATAGCCAATGTCGAGCTGGAGAAGATAAACCCTTCTTTACGATCGATATTCAGGAAATGCGGAATGCCGAGATACAGCAGATAGCCGGAATAAGCCAGGCCGATAATCCCGACGAACAGGCACAGCCAAACCACCGGGTACAGCGCCACTAATCCGCTGAGGAACATCGGAGTCGCCACATAGCCCGCAAAGACCATACATAGGTGCAGGCTTGGCCGTGACTCATAACGCCGCGCCATCCAGTGGATCACCTTGCCCATGATCGCCACGCCAGCCAGCATCAACAGATAAAACGCCACGGCGGTGTAGAAAGCGGTGAACATATCCAGGCGGATTGCCTGCCCTTGACCAGAGAGCCAGCCCAACTGCGTGGTACCGATAAACGCGCTGACCACCGGTATCAACGCCATTAGCAGCACGTGGTGGGTATACAGGTGCGAGACGGATTCATTCTCGCTTTTGATCTGTTTCAACTCGACATTGGGATGGGCCAGCAGACCCCAGACATGATTGACCATGAGACACCTCCTCATTTCGCCGCCAACCGCGATCGGCGAACGGAAAACACACCACTGGCGGTTCAGACACCGCGCAAGGGTTGCGGCTATCAGGCTCTCTGCCCTGTATCAATTATAGTCTTTGGTTGAAAAAACGTACGCTGTCAGCGGCCTGTGGGTTACTCTGCACTATAATCAATATGTTGCGTTACTTGATGGAGGGAGACCATGACAACCAAGATCCGCACCCGCCAAAGCGGGATTAATAATGTGCAGGCCGGACAGAACGTGATGGTGATCGAGCCCAGCAACCTGTATGGCTGCCAGTTGGGGGACGACGTGTTTGTCGGCCCGTTTGTCGAGATCCAAAAGAACGTCTGCGTGGGCGCGCGCAGCAAGATCCAGTCGCATAGCTTTATCTGTGAATACGTGACCTTGGGCGAAGATTGCTTTATTGGCCACGGCGTGATGTTTGCCAACGATCTGTTCAAAGGGGGCACCCCAAATGCCGACCCGGCAAGCTGGGGGCACACGCGGCTCGGCAACCGGGTTTCTGTGGGTTCTGGCGCCACCATACTGGCCGTGGAAATCTGCGATGACGTGGTGATTGGTGCTGGTGCAGTAGTCAGCAAGAGCATCACCCGAAAAGGCATTTATGCGGGCAACCCCGCCAGGCTGCTAAGGGAGCTGGAATAATTGCATCAGGCGATCGGCATCGAAATCATCAGAGAACTCCCCTTCGGTTACCTGGAATACGGTGATTTTTCCTTTGCCGTCTCCTGTTACGCCCAGCCCTGTTTTGATAAGCCGGTCGAACTGTGGCCAACCCAGCCGGTGGCTCCTTTCAATAAAGTCTACCCGCTGGCCCCGTTCCTCAATGACGATGGGGAGACCTTCCTCGCTCGTTACCAAGGGGAAGCCGTAGGGCATATCACACTCAGCAAAAACTGGAACGACTATACGCTGATCGAGGAGATTGCCGTTAGCCGCCACGCTCGCCGCAAAGGCATAGCCACAGCGCTATTGGATGCCGCACGTCATTGGGCACGGGAGCAGGACACCGCCGGGCTGATGCTGGAAACCCAAAACAATAATCTGACTGCCTGCAGCTGCTATCAGCGTTATGGCTTTGTGCTCGGTGGCATCGATCATTTACTCTATCGTGGCCAACCGGACATTGCCGATCATGAGATCGCGCTGTTCTGGTATCTGCCGTTCAATAATGAAGTGGGCTATTGATTTACCGCTTTTTGGGTGACGCTGGGTTTACCTTGCGCACGCCATACTGGCCGAACCAATGATCGCTTGGGAGAGAGGGATGCGTGGCTTGGCCCTAATAATATTGTGTACGACGCTGATGGGTTGCAGCGGTAAACAACCGGCCAAAATCCCGGTAGAATCACTACCGCAACAGGTGAAACCTCTGACAATGGCGATAGTAATGGACGATTACACAGTGAACAAACTGCAGGCAGCGCTGGCTCTGCATGCGGCGGTGCCGGATATCGATAAAGGGCGGGCCATCGAGCTGCTCTCACAGACTTTCCTGGAAACCCCTTACGTAGCCAACCGGCTGATCGGTTCCGCCACCACTGCGGAACAATTGGTGATCGATTTCCGTGGGGTGGATTGCTTTACCTATCTGGATTACGTGCAGGCGCTCAGAACCGCCACCAGCGAAAACGAATTCGTCGAAAATGTGATTCAGACGCGCTATATCAATGGTGACGTCAGTTTCCAGCAGCGCAAGCATTTCTTCACCGACTGGGCGCACACCCGCCAGATCCTTGCCGACGACGTCACCGCACAACTCAGCCCGCATGCCGTCACCGTGGTCAAACAGCTCAACCGCAAAGCGGATGGCGAACTCTATCTGCCCGGCATCGCGGTCACCGAGCGCAGCGTGACCTATATCCCCAGCGAATTTATTGATGAGCAGGTGATTAGCCAATTACAGACCGGCGACTATATCGGCATCTATACCAAGCTGGCTGGGCTGGACGTTACCCATACCGGCTTCTTTATCATGACCCAAAATGGGCCGGTGCTGCGCCATGCTTCCTCACGCCCGGAAAACCACAAAGTGATGGACTCGGCGTTTGCCAGCTATGTGCTGAATACGCCGGGCATCGTGGTGTTAAGGCCGCGCTGATCGCCGTGTTATGAGCTATAAGAAATTGTGCTTAACCAGGATTTGACTTGGCTACGGCCATAGGTTTAGCTGTTGGCACAACACTGACCGATCTTATTGTTTTTACAGGGAGTCACTCATGGCAATTGTTTGGCGCTGCACCGCCTTGGCCGCAGCATTAGCAGCAACGTTGTTATTACAAGGGTGCGATCAGAAGGTCGATCAAAACCATATCAAGGTTGGCGTCATTAACGGCGCCGAGCAGGACGTGGCAGAGGTCGCCAAACGGGTGGCCAAAGAGAAATATGGCCTGGACGTGGAGCTGATTGGCTTTAGCGGTTCGTTGCTGCCCAATGATGCCACCGACAAAGGCGAACTGGATGCCAACGTATTCCAGCACCGCCCCTTCCTGGAACAGCAAAATAAAGATCACGGCTACAAACTGGTGGTGGTAGGCAATACCTTTGTGTTCCCCATGGCTGGCTATTCGAAAAAGATCAAATCGCTGTCAGAGTTGCAGGACGGCGCGGTAATTGCCATCCCGAACGATCCTACCAACCTGGGCCGCGCCCTGTTGCTGTTGAAAAAGGTTGGGCTGATCGAACTCAAGCAGGGCAAAGGCCTGCTGCCAACCTCGCTGGATATCAGTGCCAACCCGCACAATTACCAGATTATGGAACTGGAAGGTGCGCAACTGCCCCAGGTATTGGACGATCCTAAAGTCGCGGTGGCAGTGATCAGCACCACCTACATCAACCAGATTGGCCTGACGCCGACCAAAGACGGGATTTTTATCGAGGATAAAGATTCGCCGTACACCAATATCGTGGTGGCGCGCGAAGATAATAAAGATGCGCTGAACGTGCAGAACTTCGTGAAAGCCTACGAGTCCGATGAAGTCGCCAAAGCGGCAGAGAAGATCTTCAACGGCGGTGCCGTCAAAGGCTGGTAACTTCCCCGCGATCTTGTTGCAGGTGCCGGTTGTTGGTGCCTGCAACGCGTCACAAAAATTCCCCCATCTCCCTGCTTGACCCTCACGTAACGTCAGGCTGTAGTATCTCAGCTCACACCAGGGAGATAACCAGCATGTTACTGAAAGTCGGCGAACTGGCCCGCCGTTCGGGCATCACCATAAGAACCTTACATTATTACCACAGCATTGGGCTGCTGGTTCCCTCTGCACGTTCCGATGCCGGGTATCGCCTCTACAATCGGGAAGATATTACTCGCCTGCACCATATTCAAGCCTTGCGGCGAATGGGAGTCGCACTGGCAGAAATCGACTCGATTCTGGCGCACTCGGGGCTGGCGTTACCAGCGGTTATTGAACAGCAAATTGCCATGCTCGATCGGCAGCTGACACAGATAACCACGCTGCGCAGTCGCTTACAGCATATGCACGCCCAATTGACCCAAGGCAGTGAACCCGAACTGAATGATTGGCTGATCACGTTGGAGATGATGACCATGTACGATAAATACTTTACCGCCGACGAACTGGCGCAGTTGCCGTTCTATCAGGCCGACGAAGCGCGTCATCGGGAATGGCAGGAGATGGTGAGCACGGTACAAGAGCTGATGAACGATGGGGCAAGTGCCGAAGATCCGTGTGCTCAGGCTATTGCGCGCCGCTGGATGTGCACGCTGGAGCGTGATACCGCAGGCAATCCGGCATTTCTGACCCGTCTCAACGCCATGCACGCCGATGAGCCTTCGATGCGCGCACAAACGGGGATCACACCGGCAATGACCGATTACATCACCCGTGCCTTTGCCGAAACCAAGCTGGCGATCTATCAAAAATACCTGTCTGATACCGAATATGCCTATGTCCGCGCTCACTATTTTGATCGCATTCAGGAATGGCCAGCGCTCATTGCCCAATTCCAGCAAGCGATGCAGCAGGAGGTTGCACCTGCATCGACACAGGCTAAACAGTTGGCGGCCCTTTGGCTGGAGCTGTTCCAGTCCTATGCCAGTGACAATCCAGCCACCCAAATGAAGATCCGCCAGGCAATGGAGCAAGAGCCGACCTTGACCGAGGGTACCTGGCTCACTCCGGCGCTGTTGGACTATCTGCGCCAGTGCGTCACGCAACTGATGCGGGGGTAACCTGTGTGCCCTCACCCCAACCCTTATGTCTTGATCTTCTCCGCCTTAGCGGAGAAGATCCCCGACTGATCATCGGGAGATAGCCGGTGAGCTCCCCCTAACCCTAGTGCCTATGAGCCCGTGGGAGAGATTGTG
>NZ_JBLJAK010000077.1:0-9557 GCF_047530105.1 Serratia sp. T13T92
AACTGGCCCCAGCCATCATCAATCTGGAAGAGGAGTTTTGCTGGTCGAGGTATGTGCATACGCGGGAGTATAGCGAGCTACGATGGTTGAAGAAAGTCACTCTCTAACAGAATCTTAGCTCCCGCCGTAGGCGGGCTACTGTTCACTCTACCCGTTTTTCCAAGCGACCCCCTACATTGACTGCATGTTTTGTAATTTAGGTGGCATCCACTTTCAGTAGCGTGAATGATTGCAGTTATTTCACTGATGCACTTTGTTTATTGAGGTGCTCGGTTAGTGTGGTTTAACGTCAGCGAACAAGAGTGCTCATGCGTTGGTGCTACCGCTATGGGGGAGGGTGATGAAATTGGCTGTGTTGCCGAAGATGAATTTGAAAGGAGACGTAAGCAGTGTTAAAGTGAAGAACCCGGCCAGCAGCGACTTTTTGCGTATCCTGTCTGACCGGAACAGTTTCCCTGGTGTTGGCTGGTTTAGCTACCTGACCGAAAAGTCAGGCTTTTTTTACCATTCGCCTAATGAGGATTATTATAGCTTGAGTTTCCTGATCCGTAAGTTGTGCTTAAGTCCCATGCGTACCTATACTTAAGTTCAGGTTCTATCGCTAAAAGGGAAAATCAGACTGCTACGGAGCCTGTATGTTTTCTACCTTCAATGAAAATAAAACCATAACGGAAACTCTCCGAGATCATATCGACAGAAAACTGTCCTCTTTTGGTAGGCTGGAATACGCTTATACAGTCGTCAGCAAAAAAAATCCGTCAGATATGCTTATTATTTCCAGTTATCCTGATGAATGGGTAGAGCTCTACCGTGCCAACAGCTTTCAACTCACTGATCCTGTGATATTGACCGCGTTCAAGCGTTCATCTTCCTTTGCATGGGACGAAAATATTACCCTTATGTCCGACCTGAAGTTCACTAAGATCTTTTCCCTCGCCAAGCATTACAATATCGTCAACGGCTTCACTTTTGTGTTACATGACCATATGAATAACCTGGCGTTGTTGTCGGTCATCATTGCCAACAACGAACAAGGGGCGTTGGAAGCCCGGCTCTCGTCTGAGCGTGGAGCCATACAGATATTGCTGATCGATATTAATGAACAGATGTACCGTCTTGCCGGTGCGAGCTCATCCGGTAGGCAAAGACATCATGTGGGTACGGTAAAACCCATCTTCACTCCACGGGAGAACGAAATACTGTATTGGTCCAGTATGGGAAAAACCTATGGGGAGATTGCCGCTATCGCAGGTATTTCCGTGAGTACGGTGAAGTTTCATATGGGCAATATTGTCTCCAAGCTGGGTGTCAGCAACGCCCGCCAGGCGATCCGACTGGGCGTTGAGCTGGAGCTTATTACACCGGCAGCGACAGCGGCCAGGTAATAGCAGACGCCGCTGGGTAGCCGAATTCACTGATGAGTCCCGATGCCATCTGATCCCGATCCTCGGCTGCCGTCGGCAAACAGACCAGATAGATACGCTCTCGCTCACTGAGGTAGGCCTCTTTAAGAGTCCTGATCTGCCATCCTGAGCGTTTCAGGATTGTCAGCATCGGCCGGCTTACAATGGTGTGAATACCGTTGCGTTCGTTATGACGAGCCCAGTTAATCATGGCAAGAAACAGAACCTGGCTGACCGGATAGCGCCCGCCAAGCAGTTGCCGCGCCCGGTCTTTGTCGACAAAGAAACGGCTCGATTCTATACCGCCGAGAGGAAGCGGGACTGAGTCAAAACAGGCACGAAACGTGTGAGTTATCATGTTGGGCTGTTCAAGGCCAGTAAAGCGTACACTGCAGACCAGTTGACCATTGTACAGGCCAAGAATATAGCGCGAGTCGGGGTTATCGAATTCATCAAATTCCATGTCGACGTTGCACACTACGTCCCATCCTAGCCGGTCGCTGAAGGTTTTTTTTCTCAGCCGATAAAGTTCATTCGAGTGCGTCACCTTCAGCTCATCATAGCTGACGTCAAACAATTCAAGCATTCCATCGAGAATGTTTTCTGTCCGTGTTTCCATTCTTTTTTTATTCATTGTTTGCTGAGCCTCGGATCCTCATAATTGTCTGTCTTGATGTTTTAAATTCACGGGCCACACTTGCTATGCTGTGGCCACCATTCAGCCGTTCTGCCACCAGTTTCTGTTGCTCCTGGCTTAATGCCGGGGGGCGACCAAAACGTTTTCCTGATGCCTTGGCCCGGGCGATCCCTGAGTGTGTACGCTCAAGCAACAGGTCACGTTCAAATTCAGCCACCGCTGAAATCACCTGCATGGTCATTTTTCCCGCTGGACTGGTAAGATCGACGCCCCCAAGAGCCAGGCAGTGAACACGAATGTCTAATGCCGCCAGTTGCTCCACCGTTTTTCTGATATCCATAGCATTTCGTCCAAGGCGATCCAGTTTGGTGACAATCAGCACATCACCATTTTCCATACGATCAAGCAGCCGGATAAATCCAGCTCGCTCACTGGCCGCCACCGATCCACTAATATGTTCCTCAACCAATCGCTGACGATTCACGGCAAAACCGGCCGCCTCAATTTCCCAGCGCTGGTTTTCAGTAGTCTGTTCCAGAGTGGAGACCCGGCAGTAGGCAAAAACACGTGACATGATGATTTTTTCCGTACGAAATCCCTGTACGAATCATATCACATGTACGATAGTTATTTTCCTTACTTTCGTACATTTATAATCAGACCGGTCCGAAACCGAGCGGTTTTGGACACCATCAGGCGGCCAATGCCAGCCGCTGATCCATGTTCAACTCGATACGGCCATACGGATTAACATGGTGGTATATCAATGGCGTCAGACCACGCCAGTCTTCTTCGGTCATTCGCTGACGCCAGGTAGGCTCTGACAGCACATTCTGGATCAATAGTGTATTGATGTAGACCAAACTGATTTGCAACAGGTGCAATGAGAGCATAGATAGCTCCTGATCCGCAGTCCGGTTGCTGGTAAATTCTCCGTGTTCGCCGGCTTTGTTGAATAATAGAGAATCATGCTGTTTTTACATACCTGTTTTGGTCAAAGATGCTTGTCACTATTGCGAGCATCTCCCAATTCTGACTTTAACCTACTGATTTTACGTTGGGGAAGACCGCCATTTTTGTAGGCCTGCAGCATAATATCTATTTATTCAACAACGCCGTGTTCGCCATAAAAAATAAAATTATTGGCGCTGTTCCAGTTTTCCACGACGTTGAGACCCGCATTAATTTCGCAACGCAGTGACTCATCATGCAAATAACGGCAGAGGAAGATAGTCTTAATCGCTTTGCCCAACTCAGCCAATGCCTTATAGGTTGGATGCTGGATGTTATTGCGGGTGAATCGCCTCAATATTGCCTCGGGTTCGGCTGTTCCGACTTTAAGTGCCGCTGTATATTTGATTATTTCGTCATACTGCTGTGCGATCAGTTCCCAGTCGATCCCCCGGGTTAAAATTGGGGTCAGGTGCGGGTACAACGATGCATCCTCCTTTTCACACACATACAGTTTCTGTCGGGCGATGGCTTTCAGGCGCGGCAGTAGATCGAACCCCAAAACATCGCTGAACGCAAAAGCCACCTCACTTTGCCCGTGGCTGTCCACATACTGGTGGTTGATCTCCATGTCAGTACAGTGGCGCAGAACGCCCTCCATCATGGCAGCGACCTCCGATGAAGAACATCGACGCAATTGTGAATAAATACATGTGGAGTGCGTGTCCACATGCCAGTAAATCATCACGCCACGCCCGCCATAGCGCGCATGCCATTCGGTCATCAGATTTTGATCATAGGCACCAAATTTCCGGGAGTCTGCGGCACAGGATGTCGTCGCATTCCCCCATATGGCCGGCTGACGAATACGGAAAATACCGTTCACAATATGTGAAATCGCTGAGCGCAAAGCATCTTTTTGAATAAACCGCCGTTTAACGTAGCGCAATTCATCATAGTTGACGCGAGGTTGCTGGCTGGCAATGCGTTTCAGTCCTACATTGGTACCGAGGCCAAACAGACATAACAACAGACGACGTTGCAATACCTCAGGTTCAAGAACTTCCCGGCTGGCTGATGTGCGAAATAACGACGAGTGTAGTGGTCAACTAATACTGGCCACCGCATTAGACTGTATGTAGTACAGTCGCTCCGATTCGTTTGGCGTCAAGCCGCCGTTGTACCAGTGAGGCCGCACAGCGCTGTAATAGCCCGTTACATAGCGGATTATCGCGCTTTGAGCTTCGCTGAAGCTGTTGTATCCCTTCGTCGGCACCCATTCGGTCTTCAGGCTCCGGAAGAACCGCTCCATTGGCGCATTATCCCAGCAGTTACCCCGACGACTCATGCTCTGCTTTATCTGGCAGCGCCACAGCGCCTGCCGATACTGCCGACTGGTATAGTGGCTGCCCTGGTCGCTGTGGAACATCACACCCGCAGGACGACCGCGTAGCTCCCAGGCCATCTGCAGCGCTTTGACCGTCAGTGCCGAGTCCGGCGACGTCGACATGGCCCAGCCCACCGGTTTACGGGCGAACAGATCCAGCACCACAGCCAGATAAGCCCAGCATTTGCCTGTCCAGAGTAGAGTAAGAGGCAGGGCGTAGTCGGACTATTTCCCCGCCTCTCCTCCCCGAACCGGACGTGCACCTTTCAGCGCATCCGGCTCTCCATTTAAACGCTGGCGAACGCCATTGCCACTTCAGTGTAGCGCGATGTGTATGTGTTTCTCGCTTCCGTCCTCAGATAGGGGTTACTTTCAGGAAGACGCCAGCGGAACAGCTTCTTGCCTTGCCCTACCAGCCGGTACAGGATTTCACCGCTGAGCTTACCGTGGTTGGTTTTACCAAATAAAACCCACGTTTTGCTCTGCCCCGGTTTCGGTGATTTGCACCACCACCTCATCAGGGATGCAATACCTGTACGGTATTTACGGGCCAGCCAGTGAGCCAGTTTCCAGAACACCACACGGTCGATATAACTGAAGACTTTGGCCTTAAAATCAACGAACTGATAGAACGCGGCCCAGCCTTTCAGTTTTCGGTTGAGTTGTTCAGCCATATCGACTTTGCTTTCACTGTAGTTGCCTGATAACAGTGCTGTCAGCGATGCGGCGAAGTTTCTGGCTTTGTCCTTCGGGATAGTCGATACCACCCGCATATTGCCGTAACGACTGCGTTTGCGGATGATCCGGTGACCCAGAAAGATAAAGCCGTCATTGACATGGGTGATCCTGGTCTTGTCCATGTTCAGCCTGAGTTTCAGACTGTCTTCAAGCATGCCCCGACACTCCTCCCTGATGGCTTCCGCCTGTGCTTTGGTGCCTTTGACAATAAGCACAAAGTCATCGGCATACCGGCAGTACGCCACCGCAGGTTTCCATTGCCAGTTTTCTCTGACCGCAGTACTTCGGCCTCGCTGGATACTGTTATTCCAGTACCAACGGTCCTTTCTGGCTTTTCCGCACAGATAGCGTTCATGCAGATACTGATCGAACTCATTCAGCATGATGTTCGACAGCAACGGCGATATTACGCCCCCCTGCGGCACGCCTTCACTGGCCGCCCGAAAGAGACCGACATCGATATGTCCCGCCTTGATGGTTTTCCATAGCAGAGTCATGAAACGTGCGTCACTGATCCTCCGGCGTACGGCTTTCATCAGCAGTCGGTGATGTACTGTGTCAAAGTAGCTGGACAGGTCACCCTCAATAACCCAGCGCCCTCGTGTTTCCCCACAGTCGGTAAGCTGTAATTTCACCGTGCGGATCGCGTGATGGACACTGCGTTCAGGCCGGAAGCCATATGAGAGAGTATGAAAATCACTCTCCCAGATCGGCTCCATCGCCATCAGCATTGCCCGCTGAACAATACGATCCCGCAACGCGGGGATACCTAGTGGTCGCAGTTTGCCGTTGCTTTTAGGGATATAAACCCGTCTGGCTGGCAGGGGCTGATAATCACCAGAGAGAAGTTCATCCCTGAGTATTTGTAGCTCAGCAGGCAGTCTGGGCAGTAGCATTGCTTTATTCACACCATCAACGCCGGGGGTATGCGCCCCTTTTGATGAGAGAGTTATCCGTGCCGCTTCAGCCAGCCATTCTGGTCGTGTTATCAGACGCAGCAACCGTTCAATTCGTCGGGACGGATCGGTGGCTGCCCATGTGGCAAGCTTGCGTTGCATTTCGCTGATTATCAAAGGTCTTCACCTCATTAGGCCAGTTAATTCACGTCGCAAGCACATTCAAACTGCTTCCCTTCGCCATGTAATGGGCTTTCCCCATCGCGGACTACTACGGAAGCTCCGCCAGCCAGCGCGTCATCGGAGCCATGCCTCCTTAACATCCGTCGCTGACCTTCCCCGGTTTACCTGCCTGGACTCAGACATACTGAGGAGGCTGCCCGTCGCACTCTTTATCCTTGCTTGCCGCAAGTTGGCAGAAGTCAGCAACGCGAGTGTGACGGGCGCTGCTGTCCCAGTGTTTCGCATACATATCAAAAAAACACCTTCGACTGGCAGTGCTTACGTCTCACTGCCGGTTCCTCCTGCACGGCCTGTCAGATCACGTAGGCCGTGGTGACGTTTTCAACCCACAGAGGCGGATTAACGGGTTCATGTTCTTCAGCCTTTCAGTACTTAACCTTGAGGATCATCTTGGCTTAGTGATCTCGCCTCAATCCCCGTTGTCAGCGGGTTACATCACCCTGCGGGCATGCCGCAGGTCACTGCCGCTCAGGTTCTCCACCGTCACACCCGGTGGGATTGTTGGGTTTCTCGTCATGAGTTACCGGCTCAATATTCCAGACAGACTCGTGGTTCATTTGAGCATCCGTGCTCGCCCTGAACTCCGGGCACACTGTAGGTCACATCACCGCACCTGACCAGGTATGGTGCGGTGACCGCGAACTGGCGGTTGAGATGATTCGGTATTTCAACGTGCTCGTTACCGCCACGCTTGTACTTATGGGCTGGTACCTGACAACTGGCGATGCGCAGCTCTTTCATCAGCTTACCGGCAAGCCAACGCCCTACTTTGACGCCGGAGTCCCGGGTAACGATGCTCGCGATGCTTCGGGCACCGGCAGAGCCGCCGCTGGCGTTCCAGGCCTCCATGACCCGGCTGCGTTTGGTCATGCGCTCCCCGTCTGGCTCATTGACCGAAGCATGCCAGTGTCTGTAGCTGCTGCGATTTACCTTAAAAGTCTGGCACAGTATGATGACCGGGTATCGCGCCCTCAGCCTGTCGACTACCGTGAACCGTTGAGTGAGTCCGACATTAAGAGCGCTGTAGCCTTTTTTAATATTTCGTTCTCCATTTCAAGGCGTTGTATTTTTTTCTTCATCTCACGCAGCTCGAGCTGCTCAGGGGTGAGAGGAAGCCCCGCAGGGGTTTTACCTTGTCGCTCCAGCCTGAGTTTATTAACCCAGCGTGTCAGCGCGGAATGGCTGACATTAACCGCTTCGGCGGCCTTAACGAATGTGTAGCCGTGGTCGACAACCAGTTTTGCAGCTTCGAGCTTAAATTCAGCCGTGAAATGTTTAGCCATTTGATCACCTGTCGTGTTGTGGAGGTGAGCATATCACCTCCGATCAGGTGGCCAGTATCAGTGTGCCACTACACGGTAACAGCAGTCATCGCTTTCTTCTCCTTTTTTGTAATTCAAAAAGATTACTTATGTAAGTCTAATGTATTACAGATTCTCTTTAATCATCTCCAACATTTTCTCCGGCCCGACTTCTTTGGCCAGATACAGCGCGGCACGCAACACGGTTGAATCAGTGATTGTCTTGGTGGTGAGATCCTGGATCTCATCGACTAGTTCGGTGCACATCATTTTTTCTGCCGGCGTCATACGTATGGTCTTCGGATTTTCGCTGGTCGTCCTATTCCGGTTGACCTTAACGTTCGAAAGGCGGGTTTTCGCCTCTCCCTGGGCAGGTTCTGGTTTGACCATAGCAGGACGGGTGAGGGGACCTTTAGCCATTTTATTCAACCTCTTTTGATAAGACTGTTTCAAGTTCGCGCATCAGTGCGCTGTAATCGTTTAGCGCCAGAGATCCTTTGTTATAAAAGTAAAGCGGGACACAGGCTACCTGAGCCTGAGATATGTTCTCATCGGTCCGGATGCGGGCTTCGAGGTAGTTGTCTTTGGTTCGTTCGTTGTTGGATAACTGCTCGTGAAGGTAGGTGTTCATTTTTGTCTTGGAAGCGTTGTACTCATTACGGAATACGCTGAATTGGGTAAATCGGGTTTCCCTGATCTCGTCCAGGTAGTCCAGTACAACGTCCAAGCCAGTCAGGGCGAAACTGCCACCATCAACAGGAATGAGTACATGGTCTGCCATGAACGCTGCGTTCGTGGTGGATAAGTTCAACCCTGGTGAGCAATCGATCAGGATATAGTCGAATTTATCCATGACAGACTGCAGATGACGGAACAGAATTTTTTCCCGATGATGACGGGTCAGGCAATTTTCCATTACGCGTTCAAAAGACGGATCGGATGGAATGATAAACAGATTGTTTATGACCTCTTCACCGCTTACGGCGGGAATGATGGCATCGAGAATGTTGAAGCGGGGATTGTTATATAAATCGCAAATAGTATGGCCGTATTGTGCGTAGTATTTTTTGCCGTTGGCCATCACCTCTGTGGAATTGGCTTGCTGATCTCCATCAATCAACAGTACACGACGTCCAGCTCGCGCTAGTGTCATGGCGAGGTTCGTTATCGTTGAGGTTTTACCTGCCCCGCCTTTGTTGTTCATGATGGCAACTATTCTGGCTAATGTATTGGACAGTGGTGTAAGTAAGGATTGCGCAGGGACTTCAGTCATCGGGAATTCCTCTCTCAATGAAATACTATTGTATTACGTTTTGGTGAAAGCAGTCAGTCTGCCTTGTAGGATCACTATAGCATTACAAATGTAATACACAAGTATTTATTTTAAAATACTTGTGTATTTGAAACGTATTCCAAAGTTTCTCTCGACCATGAAGCCATCATGGCTAGACGGTATTCGGATGTCGCGCGGGCGCTCCGCTTTATGTGCTCACCTTCCACGTTGTTCCAGCTTCGCGGTGAGGGAGGACATGTGTCGCCTGCGGCAAACGCCGTGCCTCTACTATAGCCGGGCCGCGGCTGATGCAAGGGGAGCGTAAACGCCGTCACCTTCACCCGGTCGCAGTTTATTTAAAAGGCATTATCCGCCGTCTTCCCGTCGTTTTCCGGCTCAATTTTCGCCGTCAAACCGTCCAGCCTGCTCCTGCTTTTTTACTGCGCTGCGGCTTCGGTGACGCCCTTGCATCCTCCGCTTTTCGCCCGGCTGTCGTGTCGGCACGGCGTAAGCCGGAACACAGACGACATCGACTACGGAGGATTTTCTATGAGCATTACGACCACCACACCTGCTGTCTACGTTGGCACCTACCACAAATGTAAGCGTCGTTAAATCCCCACAGTGTTCGGTCGTGGGGTTTAAGGTAGGGTGATTTTCCAGGGCAGCAGCGTGTCCCAGTCGATGGCGTCGTCCGGCGATTTCAGCGCCGTCAGCAACGCATGCAG
>NZ_JBLJAK010000078.1:0-9128 GCF_047530105.1 Serratia sp. T13T92
TCCATGCAACCCGGCATAAATGTGGCACGACTCGCACGTGAGCATGGGCTCAATGACAATCTGCTTTTTAACTGGCGGCGCCGGTATCTGAAGGAACAGGATAAAAACAGCCCCGAAGCCCATGTCACGCTAATGCCTGTAGAAGTGGCAGACTCTCGGCACGACGTTATCGACTTCACTCCCAGCCTACCCACATTAACCGTGCCGGATAATGCACTGTGTTGTGAAATAGTATTACCAGGAGGAACCTTAAAGCTCAGCGGAGCAGTCACCCCGGCCTTGCTGCGGATGCTGTTCGGCGAACTGAAAGGAGAAGCACGATGATCTCCTTACCTACAGGAACAAAAATCTGGCTGGTTGCAGGTACAACGGATATGCGCTGCGGCTTCCATGGCTTGGCATCGAAGGTTCAGAACACATTAAAGGCCGATCCGTTCAGCGGGCATCTCTTCGTCTTCCGGGGGCGTAGTGGCGTGATGCTCAAGATGCTGTGGGCAGATCGGGATGGCTTGTGTCTGCTGAGCAAGCGCCTGGAGCGTGGGCGCTTTGTCTGGCCGGTGGTACGTGATGGTAAAATCCATCTCACCCCCGCTCAACTCGCCATGCTGCTTGAAGCCATGGACTGGCGACATCCTAAACGCACTGAACATTCTAGGCTTCGGATATAACCTGTTGTAAAGTGGGTGTATGAACGATGAGCTGCCCGATGATATTACTCAACTGAAAGCCCTGCTGCGCGAGCAGCGGGCGATCAACCGCAATCTGTCTAGCCTGGTAACCAGCTATCGGCGCGAAATCGACAAGTTGAAAGCGCACATCGATAAGCTGCAACGGATGGTGTTCGGCAGCAGCAGTGAGAGAAACCGCGACAAAGCCACCAAACTCCTCAGAAAAGCCGAGAAACGCCTCGAAACCCTGCTGGCAGAAATGGATGCCGTGCAAGGACCAGACCCCGACCCTGCTGTTCCCCGTGCACTGCAACAGTCTTCCCACCGCAAGCCTCTGCCTTCTCATCTGCCACGGGAAACCCGGCACATCGAACCAGAAGAAACCTGCTGTCCGGACTGTGGTGGCGCGTTTAAACCGTTGGGGGAGAGTGTATCCGAACAACTGGAGTTCATCAGCAGCGCCTTCCAGGTTCTCGAAACGAAACGGACAAAACTTGCGTGTGGCAAGTGCGATCGCATCGTTCAGGCCCCTATGCCCTCCAAGCCGATCGAGCGCAGTTATGCGGGGCCGGGGTTACTGGCACAGATACTGACGGCAAAATACTGTGATCATCAACCACTGAACCGGCAGTCAGTGATCTATGGGCGGCAAGGTGTAGAACTAAGCCGGAGTACAATGGAACGCTGGGTGGATGCGATGGCCGACAAACTCAGGCCGTTGTATGAGGAACTCAACCGCTATGTGCTTGAGCCTGGAAAAGTGAATACGGATGATACGACCGTAAGTCTGCTGGCACCGGGCAACGGAAAATGCCAGACCAGTCGGCTGTGGGTCTACGTAAGAGATGATCGTCGCGCGGGTTCGGTGATGCCCCCGGCGGCGTGGTTCGCCTGGTCAGCAGATAGAAAAGGTATCCACCCGCAGGAGCACCTGTCAGGGTATAACGGCGTGCTGCAGGCGGATGCGTTCAGTGGTTACGATCAACTCTATAAAAGCGGACGAGTAACCGAAGCTGGATGCATGGCGCATGCCCGACGGAAGTTCTATGACGTCCATGTCAGGACCCCAACGGCAGAAACAACTGAGGCCTTGAGGCGGTTCGCTGAGTTATACGCCATCGAAGCCGAAATAAGGGGTAGTCCGGCAGAAGAACGGCTGGCTGTACGGCAGGAAAGAAGCCTTCCATTAATGGAGTCGCTGAACGAATGGAGACAACAACAGAATGAAACCCTGTCGAGTATCTCCGGGTTGAAGGGGGCGTTCAACTATCTGAGTAATCAGTGGGATGTGCTGAATACGTTCTGCCACAATGGCTGGGTGGAACTGGACAATAATATCGCCGAGAACGCGCTACGCCTGGTGGCGCTGGGGCGCAAGAACTACCTCTTCGTAGGTTCTGCCAGTGGCGGTGAGAATGCCGCGCTGATGTACTCGTTAATCGTGACCTGCAAACTCAACGGCGTAGATCCGCAAGAGTGGTTACGGTATGTGATCAGCGAGATAGCCGACTGGCCGTCGAATCGCGTACGAGATCTGATGCCATGGAAAGCGGAACTTCCGCGAAACTAAATCCCTGCCTTAATCATAAATAGTGTCCGATATCACTGGTTGGACGGGCTGCCCCTGTACGACGTTCTAAATGGGACGGTTACTACCCATCCTCAAGATCAACAAAAGAAACGGGGAAGTCACCTCAATAGAAACACCGTGGTACGAATGCCTAGGTTACAAGGGAACGATGAAACTTACCGTTGATCGCATCACCGATTATAAAGCCCCCACAGAGGAAGAGGCACAAGCCGCCAGTCAGCCAGTAAAACGCCCGCCGATCGTGAATGTTCCCGACGAGGGATGTGTGACGATGACAAAAGCCGAATGGGCCGCGAAACACCGTGATTACAAGGGCGTTCGGGCCGTTGAGGCCACCGACACCCACGGAGCCTATCGCTACCGCCGAGTGATGACGCAAGGTTGCACGCTGTCATCTGTGTATATCAGCGACATGAAAACCGTTGAAATCCCGAACAAATAAAAATAGCTCCCCGGATCAACTCCGGGGAGCCATAGAGGGCATAAGATGCATTCGGCACTTAAGCAGCGTATCGAGATGATGCGAGGAAAAGTTGAACGTAGCGCCTCGGTGGTTGCAGGCTGAAATTGTCGCGCTGTCACAGGCGGGTAGGAATGTCACTAAGTGATCGCGCTGGCAAGCCTGTGACCTAAAGGCAAATTGTATTAAACATCATGCTAACGTCACAATATTAACAACACACATTATAAAACTCACTGAGGTGAACAATGATTATTGCCCGTCCTTTATCATCGCAGGAACCTGATTTATTGCGTGGCCGCGAAAAAGAAACATTGGTCATTACTGGTTTGTCCGGCGAACCATTGCAGACGTTTCCCGCACCTGTCGAAAATTGGACACATGATAACCTCGAGGCCTTGGAAATGGAGGTGTTACAATCGGCGTTTCCTGAAGGATGGGAAGCACATCTTGCCGGGGAGTGGATCGGCAGCTCCGAAGTGTGAGCAAAACTTAATAAGCTGTATTGGCTCGGCCCGGTGCTCATTATGGGCGCCGGCGGGGAAAGGTCAGCGGCAAAAAAGCCAGAGAGAGGACAGCGCCTGCGGCGCTGTTCTTCCCTATGCCGCTCCTGGTGAGCTTCCTTCTCTTCTATCCTTCTGATGTCTTCTCTCTCCTCTTTGTCTTCTTCCTGCTTCTGTCCGTTCTTTTCCTTCTTATCCTTATATTCCCTCGGTTGCTTCTGCCCTGCAGCTGATGGGCAAGAATTAACTGCAGTTTGGATACCTTCGGCTTCCAGGCGTTGCCTGGTCGTCACCCCTACTCAGCTAGCCCGGCCAAAAAACGCCGGACAAGCTTCGCCGAACCCCGCTTGATGCGGGTTTCGGGCCTGACGGCTTGGGTCTGATATCTGACGGCCAGGTCAACCCCTGCAGCTGGCCAAGGCCAGCGCGTTCACTGCTCTGCGATGTGGCCGCAGAGCGCTAAGGAGCAACGCCGTTTCGCGCCCGCGCGTTTCGTCGTTGCGACGGGTTCCTGCTCGTTTCATTACCTGGATATCTTCACCCATTTGAGTTCTTTCGCCGGGGCTGAGACAAGCACAACCCGTCTTGCTGTCTAGGGGCCGGCCATGCCTTTCGCAATAAATTTTTTCCGGCCATTTCATTAGACCGAAAAAAATTTCCCGCTCCCCCCCAGACATCTTCACCGGGCCGTGCTCGTTTACGCCCTCGCGGCGAACGACTCTCAAACGGGTGAAGGTAATACCCAGCGGGAAAGTCCAGCAGGTCCCCGCAATAACATCAAAACCGCGGCCCCGACAACTCAACGGGTGATGGTTTTCAAAAGCGAAAGCTCAACGGAAATAAGGAGATTCATCATGGCAGAACGTGGCGTAAACAAAGTGATTTTGGTCGGCAATCTGGGTCAGGCTCCCGAAATTCGTTATATGCCCAATGGGGGCGCGGTAGCCAATCTGACGTTGGCAACTTCCGAAACATGGCGCGACAAGGCAACGGGCGAACAAAAAGAAAAAACCGAATGGCATCGCGTCGTCTTGTTCGGAAAGCTGGCCGAAGTGGCCGGGGAATACCTGAGCAAAGGCTCAAAGGTCTATATCGAGGGGCAACTGCAAACCCGCAAATGGCAGGACGAACAGGGTGGCGATCGTTACACCACCGAAATCGTGGTGAAGGTCAATGGCACCATGCAAATGCTGGGCGGCGGCGAGCGCCAGACCAGCGGCAATGCACCTCAACCTCCGGCTGCCGCGCAGCCAGCAGCCAGCAGCGCACCGGCCAAGGGCAAGCGTACTGGTAAAGGGAAAGGTACGCCAAAGGGAGCAGATGCCGCGCAAGCACCATCAGCGCCACTATCGCAGCCGCAAGGTGGTCAATACCCGCCGATGGATTTTGAAGACGATATCCCGTTCTAGGATGACCTTTTAGCCCTGTGCAAGCAGGGCATCACTAACAGGAGTTTATAGCCAATGACTGACCAGACCGATCAACACGTGCTGTTACCGGAAGGCACGTTTACGCATGAAGAGGCCTGCGCTGTAACAGCTGCCTACAGCAATATCGCCATCGAGGACGATCAGGGGACGCATTTCCGGCTCGTTGTCAGGAGAGACGGCGAGTTGGTCAAGCGTTATTGGAATTTTGAACCCGATGCCGGTTATTGGCTGAATCGCGGTATCACGGATTACGGTGTGAAAAAGCAGTAAGCAAAAGGGTGCCGGACGTGAGCCGTCCGGCAGACAGTAGTCAATACATAAGGAGTCTCAACTATGTCAGTTACCGAGTCTAAAGCATCTACCAAAGAAAAATCAATGACTAAAGCTAAAACGCCGAAGGTCAAAACCGCCGTTGCGCAGTTTGTTGAAACCGCGCTTGTCGATGCACTGGTTGAAATTGTCACGCTCAAGCAACTGGTGAAAACCCCGCTCAATGCCCGCAAAACGCCGGTACCGGAGAAAGAGGTGCGGGAACTGGCGGCCAGTATTGAGGCCGCTGGATTGTTGCAAAATCTGATCGTGTTTCCCATGGATAATGGCCTGTTCGGTGTCGCGGGGGGCGAAACGCGTCGTCTGGCGCTCAATATCTTGATGGAAGAAAGTCGATCAGCTGCCGGTGTGCCCGTTACGTCCGAATTTCCTGTTCCGGTCAAGGTGGTCGATGAAGACAAGGCCCGGGCAATTTCGTATGCCGAGAATGGGCAACGTTCCAATCTGTCCCCCGCAGACCAGTTGGCCAACTTCCGTGAGTTGGCTGAAGAAGGTAAACCCGTTGAGCAGATCGCGGCCATTCTTGGCTACCGCACGGCGCATGTTAAAAAGTGCCTGAAATTGACGACCGTAGCACCACAGCTACTCGAATTGCTGAAAACCGATGACATCACCCTCGATCAGTTGGGGGCGTTGAGTTCGACCGACGATCATCAGCGCCAGATCCAAACGTGGGATAACAGCAAGCATTATGAGTACAAGCGCACGGTGAAAGCGCTGCGAGAAAGCGTGTTGAATGACGAAGTATCGGCGGCTGAAAGTACGATGGTCGATTTTGTCGGGTTGGATGCCTACCAAGCCGCAGGCGGCGAAATCCGCGACGATCTGTTTGCCGAAAGCGTCATTTTGACTAACGCGCAACAGCTCGAAGCGATGGCGGTAGCCAAACTGCAAGAAGCCGCTGATCTCATGGCAAAGGAGGAAGGCTGGTTGTGGTCGCTGGGGCGTAGCAAGGTCGTTCAAAGCTGGGGCGGAGATGAAAAGCTGTTCGAGATCCTCGACGTGCCGACAAAGTTAACCAGCGAGCAGAAGGCAGAGGCAAAGCAGCTGACTGACGAGAAAAAACAACTCGAAGAACAGCTCGACGGCGCTGATGCGGATGACGAATGGGAACATGCTCCACGCGTTGAGCAAATCACGGCGCGGCTTGCCGAGATCAATAATAACGCCGAAATCAATAAATGGTCGGCGAAGGTGCGGGCGAAGGCCGGGATCGTCGCCTACCTGAAAGACGGGAAAATTAGGTTCCAGCGCGGCCTGATGAAGATGGAAGACGTTAAGCAGGCTGAAAAGGTCGAGCGCGAGAAAATCAAAAAGGAAACACCGCCGTCGGAAATGGGGTTGTCTTCTGTATTGGTGACCAGTCTCTCGTCTGAAAGAACGTTGGCCGTCATGGCCGCTCTGGTCCAAAACCCGGCAGTCGCACTGGCGCTGCATACCCACACCATGGCGACAAAAGTGTTCGGTACCGGTTATACCACCACGGTGCTCGATACCCGTCTGGAAATCCAGCGTAGCACCCTGCTGAATAACGCACCTACAGCAGCTGAGGGCGCAGCGGAGCATGAGTTAAGCAAGCTGTATGCGCAGTGGAAAGCGAAATTACCGGAAGGATGGAAAGATGATTTTTCATGGCTGCTGGCATGGGAAGCGGCAGAAATTTTGGCCCTGCTGGCATTCTGTGTTGGCCTCTCGCTGAATGGTGTGCAGAGCTTTGCCTCAAAAGAGGGGAAGGTAGGCGACAAACTGACCACGGTTGAAAATGCGTTGGAATTCGACCTGTGTGATTGGTGGAAGCCGACTAAAGAGAATTACTTCGGGCGTATCAGCAAAGAGCAGATCAGTGACGCGTTGCTTGATGCGGGAAAATCCGCGCAGGCCGCATCAGCACTGAAGATGAAGAAAGGTGACGCCGCGCAGTTAGCGGAAGATGAATTGGCAACGCTTCGTTGGCTACCTAATTGCTTCCGACCGGCAGCGGAAGATAAAAGCACCGCTGACACCGCATCTGATAACCCAATTGCTGAATAACAACCGGAGGTGCCGCCCTTCGGGGCGGCAATATCGACATGACAAAAGAAGAAAAATTCACGTTAGCCAAGCTGCAAGCCTTCACCACCACCGATTTTGAGCAGTATCGCGAGCGGGGTGATGAGGCTCGTTTGCGGTTGTCCAATGCGGTGATCTCAGCGTTATCCCTGCCTGAGTGTTGGCAAGTGGATTGCGAACTGCGGCATGAATGGGGCGGTTTGCATCCGGTAAATCTGCGCTTGTCACATCAAGCTGCTCCTCGAGTGCTGATCGAGATTTGCAGCCCTTGCCATGAATCCCCCTACTGGTACGGACGGCTATGGTTCGATGGCGGGGAGGCCGTAGCATGGTTCTACAGTGCTGAAGGCTTCGACCCGGTGGCGGTCAAAGATAAGATGGCACGGCTGGAGGAATATATTCGAGCCGGTTATAGCGGAGCAAATGCACTGGCCGTTGCTCTGCGTATGGGAGGGCATGCCGTATGATCCCGAACCATTTGGCACTTGTTCCCATCAGTCCCTTTCAACTGGCAGCAATACAGGCGATAGCCTGTGTGGAGGCCAAGCAGGATGCAGGCCGGAGTTTACCGACTCATCCTTAAGCGAAAGCCCTGTTCCGTGCCTTGAATGATGGACGGGCAAAGATTACAGCGGCAGATATCCAGTGCGTTGATGCGAGTTACGATCCGAAAGAGCGATTTGGTTCGACAAAACAACGCTATATCGAGGCGATTGATACACTGATCGAAACGCGTGGAGAACGCTGTCCGTTGCCCCTGTCGAGTAGCTTGATTGAAACCTTTTTCCCCGAAACGCGTTTGCGGCACCAAGAACGTCATCATCGCCGATGGGATTTGAAGTCTGATCGTAAACGTCGCCAGCAAAACAAGGAACGGTTGCAAAAACGTCGACGTTACCAGGTAAATGTAGCCC
Organism: Serratia sp. T13T92; assembly: GCF_047530105.1. NCBI lineage: Bacteria > Pseudomonadati > Pseudomonadota > Gammaproteobacteria > Enterobacterales > Yersiniaceae > Serratia > Serratia sp. T13T92. The sequence goes on from NZ_JBLJAK010000078.1 coordinate 7,946, forward strand.
AAGCCGAAATAGAACTGGCGTTTTCAACACCCAGTGAGCTTGCAGCATGGTACAAGCGGCAAGACAGGCATGGGATTTATGACGATGATCTGATTGGAATGGTGCAGGCATGGAGTCTGCGGTTTACCAGCATGCAACGTGAGCCGTTCTCCATGGGGCAGCCGTTATGGTCTATCGTCAAAAGCATGCGTAGTGAACTGGAAAGCCGAACAGAGATAGAACAGTGGCTGGACGAGCTGATGTTGCCTAATAAACTGGAGGACCAGCGGTGAATGAGTGGCGCTATTCCCTGCGATGGCGGTATCCGCATCGGCCTTGTCCCGGTGAAGAAATATTGGTGTTTGAAGATGTCCCTGCCGGTGCGCGTGCGCCAGCCAGTGTGATGGCGTTGTTTGTGCCGGGCGGTGATTATGCCGTGTCGCTGGATTTTTTGGATGTGCGCCCGATCCGCCGCTGGAGTCCAGAACGCAAGGCACAGGCACGCCAGCGCAATCTCGAGCGAAGAGTAGCCAAAGCCGCGCCGTTGTTTGCTGATGAGCTGATAGCGCGCGAGCTGGAAAACCGGCCTGATTACTTCAAGGGAAAATGAATACTATACTGAATACAATGCTATTTTCAGTCGCCAAGAGGGAGGTGGGTATGTGGAAATACCTAAGACGTAAGATCGCGAACAATCCCAGAGTCAAAAAAATGTCGCCAGCACAGCGAAAAAGCGTTGGCGGGAAGTTCATTATCTATAGCACCCTGCTGTTGCTTATCCCCTTCACCGGCATGCTGTTGTCATACAGTAGCGCACTGGTGCATATCACCTTTCAAGTGATCTGGGCCGTTTCCATGATCGTTGGTTGCGTGATTGCCTTTGAATCTGAGCCTGAGTCGGGTACCAGGGCAAAATGACGTTGGCCAGGGCGGGAAGGTCAAGAACAGACGGCACCTGCGGTGCCGTTATTTCCCGTACTTTCCTGCCTCATTTGTTTCATCTCCTGGTGAACTGTTATACCGTAATTGCGGTTTAGACCTCTCTTCTTCCTGAACAACCCTCTTTACCTTGTCTTTCGTAAGCGTCGTTAAATCCCCACAGTGTTCGGTCGTGGGGTTTAAGGTAGGGTGATTTTCCAGGGCAGCAGCGTGTCCCAGTCGATGGCATCGTCCGGCGATTTCAGCGCCGTCAGCAACGCATGCA
>NZ_JBLJAK010000079.1:0-8942 GCF_047530105.1 Serratia sp. T13T92
TGCGTTGCTGACGGCGCTGAAATCGCCGGACGACGCCATCGACTGGGACACGCTGCTGCCCTGGAAAATCACCCTACCTTAAACCCCACGACCGAACACTGTGGGGATTTAACGACGCTTACGATTAGACCGGTAGCGCGAGTGCCGACATTTAAAGACGTCACGTTGAGCACATACGGGAACACGGTTGGCCAGATAAGGGGAATCGGGGCGTTATTCGGGGAGTGGGGAACACTGGGGAATTATCCGGGCGGGCAATTCCAGAAGTGGAGCTACTGGGTCGCCGATAAGGTGGGGGGAACGGGTCAGCAGGGCGTTTTCAACGCCACCGACGGGCGGGCGATTGCCACGTTCGTTACGTCCCCAAATCCGGCAGTTTGCGTACGGTAGGGGGGCCTCGACAAGACGGTCAAGCAGGGGAGGGGGCCGGGCAACCCGGATTTGGTTTTGTTGTTTTAAATTTGGTGTTGTCAGTAGCATCCCGCGGACGCGGATGAGCGGGCTTGGGGCGGCCAACAAACCGTCGCTGAGCACACGCTGACAGGGAACACAGCGACAGCGCCCACCGCCGCCACCGGTGGACATACCGTGCCACCCGGTCGGCCTGTCCCTGCGGGGACAGCGTGCGGGTTTGCTCATAAAGCCGGCGAAGTGTGTTGCGGTGGTTGGTGAGTGCGCGAGGGGCGATGGAGCACAAACCCTGGTTGGTGAACCAGGCCCCCATCCAGTCGACGCCTTTATGGAGCGGGCCGATGAACGTTTTGTCGGGGTGTTGCACAAAACCGAACTGACGAAAGAACTGGTTAAGCTCCCGCACGGCCTGCCGTAAATGCCAGCGGCTGCGGGTGAAAATGATAAAGTCATCCATGTACCGCCGGTAGTACAGGTGTCTCTGGTTGGCAAAGTGACGGTCAACACAGAACAGGTGGAAGGCGGCCAGTAGGGGACTCAGCGACGAGCTTCGTGCTATCCCCTTTACCGGGGTGTGAAAGTTGCCACCCTCCTCCACGCTGTAGTGCAGGAACTGATAAACCAAATCAAGGAGTACGGGGTGATGAACATGCTGTTGTACCTGTTGGAAAAGTATGGATTTGTCAATGCGGGCGTAATAACCCCGAATGTCGGTGCGACAGACGAACCGGAAATCTCCCTGGCGTACGACCTGTTGGATACGGGCAACACTTTTTTTGCCGCCGCCGTTGCCCGCGATGTGTTCGCAGGTGCGGTGGACGGGGAGAACGTCCGTGAGTAACAGGGTCAGGCATTTGATGACCAGAGCATCCGGCGCCGACCAAAGCGCGCGGGACCCGTGTCGGGTGGTAACAACCTGGAGCGGGGTTAAGGTATAGCGCCCGGCATTCAGCCGCTGTAGCAGGCGTGGCCGTTCACGGGTCCAGTGGTGGCGTAAATGCCAGACATCGGCGTTGGGGGGAAATTGAGCACGAGAGCGGCAAAGCCAGGCGAACGCGCAGTCGAGCAGGGCGGCAGTGAACGGTACCGACCGGGTGCGGATGTTATCGTTTAGGTTTAACTGGTTCAGGGTAGACAGTCGGGGCTCCCCAGGCACGCGCGGAATGCGTCGATGTGCGTGCAGGTTGGGACTCCGGCCCCTCATATTGGTATAGCACGCATTGCGTCATTCACGCCAGTTTGCGTAAAGGCGCTTGAAGTATGCCTTCCAATTATTTTGATAAATTGACATCGCCGACAAATAACCATGACGGACATTGAGAATATTTTACACATTATAGCGACTACCCCAAATACCAGCTTCCGCAAAATCAGAGAAATTTCAGGTATTCATAACTCAAAACTGTCTCGGATTTTAGAACGCCTGATCAAAAATGAAAAAATATTCCGAGAGGGTCACCGAGGGGAATATCGTTATTATGCCATGTCGAATGACTCAAAGACCAAGGGGGCAGCACTAAAAGTGGTCGATTTAGAGACGGTAAGTATTTTTGAACAATGCAAAAGAAACGATCCACTCTATCGGTTAGATCTCCTTTTACGTAAAGTTAAAAATGACACCATATAGTTTATGTTATTAACGCTGCGCGTTTAACATCAATCAATGCTCCATAAGCAGATTAATGGATTTTGCCACCACCTAACGACCGGTTGATGGCAACTAAAAAACACAGTCCAGGTAAGGTGCGACTTCATTCAATTAATACATGGATATATGATGGTGTCATCCCCTAAAAATAGCACTCAGATTGCAATTATATTTTACGCGGGGCTGTGTAAAATACATCACTTTATGGGGGGTACCCGTAAAAATTCGTATTTATTACTTGCTCTTAAATCCTTGCATAAAATAATAAGCATCGATGTGGGTGCGCAATCTACATTTTAGCATTGCACGTCTATTTCTGGCGCTAATAGTTATCACTGATGCATCCTCGATTTTTGATGCCTGATAACCGGTCAATCCTTTTGACTTGAGCGTTAATGCTTTCCATTCGTTACGGGGGATGAAATTGATCGCTTTATAATAAAGTGAACAACGTTCTATTCGCAATATGTTTGCTTCTATATTGTCAATGTCATTGAGGTAAACAGAAGGCTCTCGCTTAGAGAGTGAGCTTTTTGCTTTTAAAAATATAATAACAATATTTTGTTTGTGACTAATGTTGGCCTGTAACACCCCCAAAGTTTTTAGTGTCTGGCTGTTCACATGATCATCAATCACTATTGTTAATCGATAGTGAGAAATATAGTTACGCCAATTAATACACTTAACTTCATCATGATTAATCACTAACACATTTCTGAGTGAGATTATTCTTTGCTGAAGAAAGTCAACAAAATACGGCATGCTTCCAATGAATATCCTTAACGTTTTCACTTTGCCTCACCAGTTAATAATTTTTGGTATTTTATTTTCCTTGCAGAGTTTGCTTTGGTGGATTTTATATAGCCTCCAATATTCAAACCCTTGACAGTACTATATGCTGAGCTTCGGGATGTAGTGCTTCTTTTTAGAGTGAAATCAACAATGGATATTATACTAAGGGTATCACTCAGGGAGTGAGAAGATATAGGGTCAATGAGAGGTAACAATATCATAAGTGTCATTTTCCGGTGGCTGGACGTGGCAATGTAGATCAATTGGGAAAGTGCTTTTCATAAATTATACATTGAGAGAGTTTCATCGTCTATTTAATATTGATGAGAAAAACAGAGCTGTCAGTATCATCATGACAGACGTGCGTATCGTAAGTTCCATCTGCTTTGGTTACCTCGATTTTACGATGAGTCTGCCGAATAAGAACTGAAAAGGCCTTCGTATCTGTGATATTGCTCCATGGAAGGTCAGCCCGGATGAATTAATGCATTTCTGCGTTGTAGTTTTCGCGAAATACGCAGTCTTCCTGATTGTATTTTTTCATTTTCTACTCGCCTTCACCAAAGATTCTGAGTCCGGAGAAGTCGATAGCGGGGTGTACAATTTCACCCCGCGTTGGGGTTTTGAAAGGAATATTAACGGACTTTGCCCATTTAGCAGGTGTAATCCGGACAGTTCAACTGTCACTTTCATCAGTGTGATAATTGAGTCGCCCAAGCCTTGGAGGGCACGAAGTGGCAGGCCGGAAACAGGCTTCAGCATCAATACTGTAGTCATGGCCATATCGGAATAATGTTGTAGGCAACCCGGAGTAGAAGGCATAGCCTCGCACTACCTGGTGTGAAGTGATGTTTCATCAACCCAGAAAGTGAGTAACCCCCGACTGATGAGGGCTTTTTTTAGCCTTCCAGTTGGTGAGCTTGAACTTATTCTTTGCAACGAGATATCGCTGTTTTACCAGAAGGAGAGTTATCTGAGCCTACTGGCCAGAAAAAGTTCTATTTATTCAACAAAGTCGGTTTTAACAACTCACGAGAACTCGTAAAAACGTTGTTTTTAGCGTTGTCGTGGGTTGTTAAGTTGTGTCAAATTGAGATTTTTGACATTAATTTGGTCATATTTGGATTTTAATGTCAATTTGGTGGTGTCACTTAGATTTAAATTTCAATTACACATATTTATGTAATACATTCTTTCGATTTATGTTCGGTGACCTATACTTAATCCCCAGAGCCAAATAGCGGCCATTTTCGTTTCAATTTACCACTCTGACAGAGTGAGGGCGGATTTGGCTGAATTTGTGAGTGTCTATTTCTTTGATATGAAAAGTATGCTGCTCGCTTTTTAGCCTGTAGCATGCAGGTGGTGTAACCTACTGATTGTAAGGATGGAGAGGAGATGATGAAGCGATTTTATTTTTTTGCGGGTCTCATCGTGTTGTTGTCGGGGTGTACTTATAATAAAACTATGCCTTCTAGTGAGCCTACCAATGTGCAAAAATCGGTTGTACAAACCCAGGATTTACGTTGTGTTAATGATTTTTTTGTCTTGAAAACAATAGCGGATGCGCCGTATAAAAATTATCGTACACAGTTTGATTTGTTGAGCAATTCTTATCAACTTTATCAACTGACAGTACCTAAATTGGATAAAGATCAAAAAGAGTTGTTCAGCATGGCGTTGGATTCAAAATTGGTGGTCTTATGCGCCCGTGTAAAATATTCATCGTTTACCAATGTAAATGGTATTGTTAAAAAAATTGAAGCGCTCTAAATAACATGGGACCGCCGGTTACCATAGAGTTATGGTGACTTCGCGGTTATCATTTATGACACGGTAGTAAATAGCTGGTTTCAATTTCGCATCAATAGGTGGTAAAAAACGTTATCTAGAACTTACAAATGGAACAAGTATACCATTTTCAACAGATGATATTAATTGTTGGGTTAGCAAACCCTATAGCCAGTGTCATTACAACTTAATATATTTAAAGAGAATAAAATGAGATTACTCCTGGCTGTGTTGTTGCCTTGGCTGGCCTTCTTTACGATAAAAAAACCTTTTCAAGGGATTCTTTGCTTATTACTCCAAATTACCCTGATAGGTTGGATACCCGCAGCGATGTGGGCGATATTTAGCGTGAACGATTACCACGCAGAGAAAAGGACAAAGCAGATACAACAGCAAATCATTCAACAGCAGGAACAAGATCAATAACAAGAGGCATGGGCACGCGTTGTCCATTTTTATTTTAATCGTGGTTCAATGGGATTTACCATTGTTCTGTACTTTCCGGTAGGGTGATGCGTACTCTAATGTTCGGTTAGAGGTGTAGTCCGTGCCGCTTGGGTGAGGAGTTTTTTATGTCGTCAAATAAATCTTTTATTATAGTGATCCTTGCCGGTCTGCTTGTTGGGTGTGCAGCTGTCTCCCCTGATCTTCTTGTTTTGCAAAACCACACTGCGTCAAAATTAGGGTTAGCATCAACAGACGAAGTTATTTTGACTAATCTCCATCAGTCCGAGCCCAACGCATTCAATGGAAGAACGATAATGTGGGACGCTAAAACTGCGAAAGGGCGTCAGTTTCAATGTTCTCTCTTTGTTACACCTCCCCTTAATCCTTTGGAGAAAGTCAGTTATCGTTATCAGGATGTTGAATGTCAACCCCGTTGAGAATGCGTGGTTAAATTTTATTTCCTGCTGTCTGCCTGTCCCATCAATGCCATTGTCATAAACAGGCATGTCAGGCAGAAAAAATCACAAATGACGGAAAAATTGCCGGATGGAATTGATGCTCGTATTATTGATGCCTTTTATTATGTTTCTTGCGATCCACAAACCGATTAAAGCGATATTGTGTTTTTTTTTGCAAATCACTGTAATAGCTTGGGTCCCCGCAACCGTATGGGCTGCTAATGAGTTACATGTTTGGAAGAATGAAATAGCAAAGCAGAAGCTTCAGGAAAGGAGTGTCGGGGTTGTACGGTGATTTTTAGGTGTTGAGGCTGTCGTTCCAATGTGAGAACGGCTATAAGTCAAGTGCATTATTTTAAATAGCGTTGAAAAGTCACCATGAACAATAAATCAGCATGTCCACTGACACATAAAAGGTACGCTTGGAAACTACCATTTTTGGTGTTGCTAGTGAGTACGGGATGCTCAGATCCCACCAGTGTAAGCAAAGACAATTTTGGAAAAGCGGCACAAACGTTTCTCGACACTCAATATCCCCAGTGTTTTTTCACACTTGATCTGCCGGGGAAAGTGGATGACACCGATGTGGAGCAAGATGCCATCATGCATGCTTTGGCCAACGTGGGTGCAATCAAAGAAACGGGACTGTACCGCAAGCAAATGCGTGTGTCCCCGGCACAACCTGCTGTACATGACGTGACTACCTATTACTTCCAGTTAGGCAGTGCCGGGCAACCGTACTATACGCGTGAGGCCAAACAGTCTTCTTCCGGTAAATGGCAGGGTGGGTTCTGCTTTGGTCGTGCCCGCGTTGAGCAAGTACACAGTTTTACGGTACCTGTCGAGTCGATGGGGGTGACGCGATCCACAGTGCGTTTTTCCTATTCCGTGACCGATATTCCTGACTGGGCGAAAGCATCAGCACTCGTCGCGTTGAATAATTCATTGATGCTGATTGTTGCGTCAGAGAAGCATCCCTTTGAAGAAGAGGCCGTATTTGTACGTACTGACAGCGGATGGGCTCATCAAGGGTTAGTCAAATAGCCGGGATGTTTTCAGGATACCGTTGTACAGATAAAAACAATCAACGTGGGTCTGTGGTTCTCAGTCAGGTATGCGAGTACAGGAAACAACGCGTATGAGGACGCACACTGAGAGGATAATTTATGCCAGATGTGGCCGATGAAGCACAGGATATACATGACTTGATGATTGAGTGTGCGCTGAATGCGGTTCGTTTGACGTTGACCGCGGGCAGTTCCGAGTCATTGCTGAACTGCAGTGATTGTGATGCGCGTATACCAGTACCCCGTCGTCAACTCTTGCCGGGTGTGCAAACTTGCGTAACCTGTCAGGAGCGAAGGGAGTTTTATCAACGTGTGGGTAACTTACCTCCCCATTCTCATGGGTAGGTATATACTCATGAGATTGAATGACAAGCCAGTGAGGGCAACGTCAAGGGCGGGTATAGGGTAGCTAACCCCTCATTTGGCGGCCCGTGTTATGGGTCAGCCAATAAAATGTAATGAACGATCGGATATTTGGATTATGCGCTATCTCATTAATAATCAAATCAGTTTTGACGCCATAAAAGGGGAATTGTACATTTATGGCGAAGAGGCTGCAGGCATGTGCACGTTGCCGGACTCTGCCACGCGGCTGTTGGCGTTTTTGATCGCCAACAAAGAAAACATCGTGTCGAGAGAGGAATTGCTTGATGAAATTTGGGAGCAATATGATTTAAAGGCATCTTATAATAACCTGGGTAACTATTTACGCAGTATCCGTAAAGCTTTTAAAGATCTCGGCATGGATGATGAGGTGATCATCACCTTTCCCAAAAAGGGTGTACAGCTTAATCCTGACATGGTGATTGAAGAGGTCATTGTTCCAGAGATAAGTAAACTTGCTGAAATACCGGAAAAAACGCGCCTCTTTATGATAAAATCCAAGGTATTTATACTCCTGTTGAGCTTGGCCATTATCGGGGGGGGGTACGTGATTTACAAACATTTTTATGGTGAAGTCACATTAGATAAAATAACAAAAATTCTCAACAATAATGAAAAATTGAAAATGTTACCATCAATAAAATCGTGCGCTGTGTTTACATTGAATACGGTTTATGATGAAAAGGCTATCAACAGAAAAATAGCAAAAAAAATCGAACGATTACAGGTCAATTGTGATACGTCAAAAACGCTAATTTACTATACAGACTCACCTTTTGAACCGCCAGCTATGGGGACTATGGCCCAATCACTCTTTATTGTTTGCACTTACGGGAATAAAGGCGAGTATGGAAAATGTGTGTCACATTATTATTATAGAGAAATACAATGAAAAAAATGATGATGTTGCTGCCTTTGTTGCTGATACCTTTTTTAGGATTTGGGGCAGAGAGTAATAATTTACCGCCAGACACTTTTTCTTGTGTGGCTAACCTGAATGCCACGGTTTCCAATTTTGAGAAAGACCAGCCAGATATCGTGTTGGACCTCCAGTTATCCTATGATTTTAATAAAGGGGGAAAGGGCCATTTGACTGCAACAGGCAGAATAAAGAAAAGCACGATGGAAAATTACATTGTATCACGAAATGTGTACTTCAATTACTTGCATGTTGATGGCGGAGAGTATGAGCTGACCATCACCGATGTGGACAGTTACAAGATTGATAATTATCCTAATCAGGATGTCGGGATGTATCTGTCTATGGGGCAGAAAAAAAATATTATCTACATAGAGAAAATTTGGGGGGGGTATCTGTTTTTTAATGCTTTCGCTCCGGTGTTTTTATGTGTCAGTCGGCATGGAACGTTGACAGGCGGTTAGTGGCGAAAACATCAAGGACAGACACGCGAAGAACGTGTTCAGTCAATAATGCATGCGTTGATAACAGTATTTTTTAATTAATTTTAAATAATAATTTTTCACATCTTTTTATTTTTTTAAAAACCAGGTCATTCTTTACCTACAATGTCTGGAGATTACATGCCAAAAATTAGTGATTATTATTACATCAATAGTGAGTTAAATACTGAGTCAAAAAACCTTCTGCATGCAGGTCGATGTAAAAAACATCAAATTTTGTCAAAGAAACAACTCGGGTTATTCTTTAATAGTACTCATGCTATCGTGGAGGCGAGAAGACGCGGCTTTAGAAATATCGAGCTGTGTTCCTGTTCGTATTGCACTCTACGTTAATACTCGCACAGGTTCCATAGGGGGGCTACCCCCTATTCAGTTGCTGCAACTACTTCGCTTTTCTTGATGGTTAGGAGATTGGATCGTTTCTTTTTGAGGGCGACTGACCATGAACAGTAGCGCGACGTCCCCCCTGATGGTGCGGTATCGCGATGGGTTGTACGTAAAAATGCCGGTTTTGCTTTCTTT
>NZ_JBLJAK010000008.1:0-158109 GCF_047530105.1 Serratia sp. T13T92
GTATAAGAGACAGCCCCAAGGAGAGGGAACTGGCACGGAGCTGTAATCAGGTGCAGGATTTAACATATGGCATATTTGGGCCGCCTCTCCATTTTGGGGAGGGAGTTATTCCGGTGTGTGGTTGGTTTCAGGAGAAAGGGGCAAGGTGATCTCAGTAACGATAAAACAACTCGATCGGTCCCCTCTCCCTGTGGGAGAGGGTTAGGGTGAGGGGCAAATCAGGCAGGATTATTGCGCGGACGGCTGGCATAAAAATAGAACAGCACCGCCACGATGCTGCACAGGGCCATAGATGAAACCATCGGCCATGCGCTCTTACCTGGGGCCAAGGACAGTATTGCCCCGACCAGCGCGCCTATGCTGAAGCGCAACGTCCCAGCCAGCGAAGAGGCTGTTCCCGCCATATGGGGGAAATCGTCCAGGATCACCGCCATTGCGTTAGACGAGATCATGGCGATGCAGCCGAGATAAACCGCCACCCCGAGCACCAGTGCCCAGAAACCCAGTCCGCTGGCGGTGACGGCCAGCAACCACACCCCCATCGTCAATTGCACAAACAGGCCTAGGCGGAACATTTTAACCGCCCCCAGGCGGCGCACGTTGCGGCTATTGATCAGGGTCGTCAGGAACAGAAACACGATGTTCAGCGCAAAGTAATAACCAAAATGCTGCGGTGAAACGTTATTCAGCTCGATATAGACAAACGGCCCGGCGCTGAGGAAAGAAAACATCCCGGCAAACGAGAAAGCACTGGCCAGCATATAGCTCAACACACGTTTGTGGCGGAACAACGAGCCGAAATTCCTGAGCGTGGTGAGCAAATGGAATTTTTGCCGCCGCTCCTTGGGCAACGTCTCCTTGATAAAGAACGCCACCAGTACCGACCCCAACAGCGCCGCAGCCCCCATGGTCCAGAAGATGGCATGCCAACTGAACCATAGCAGCAGCACGCCACCGATCATCGGAGCCAGCAATGGCGCAATGGTCATCACCAGGATCACGAACGACATCATGCGTGAGAACTCGTCCTTGGTGAACATGTCACGCATCAGGGCGTTGATCACCACGCTTGCCGCCGCTGCGGCCAGCCCGTGCAGGAAGCGCAGGTTGATCAGTTGCTCTACCGATTGGGCCATCGCACAGGCCCCACCGGCGATAGCAAAAATCAGCGTGCCCCACAGGATCACCGGTTTGCGGCCAATGCTGTCGGACATCGGCCCATAGAACAATTGGCCCACGGCAAAGCCCAGCATATAGGCGCTGAGCGTCATCTGCACCCGGCCAGACTCCACGCCAAACTCCTGGGCGATTATCGGCATGCTGGGCAAGTACATGTCGATCGCCAACGGCATCAGCATGGACAGTAGGCCCAGAATAAAGATCAAACCGAGGTGAGAGGTCCGGTTCTGTTGCACGTTCAACGACTCCTTGGTCGGTCGCAAAAATTAATCCAGCAGGTGCGGTGCGCCTACGCTGGCAATCTCTTCTTCGGTCAGCGGGCGATATTCCCCCGGAGCCAAATCGTCATCCAGCACAATGGCGCCAATGCGCTCACGGTGTAATTCGATGACCCGGTTACCCACGGCTGCAAACATGCGCTTCACCTGATGGTAACGCCCTTCGCTGATGGTGAGGCGCACCAGGGTATCTTCGATTTTTTCCAACTTCGCAGGCTTGGTCAGATTTTTTTCGTTATGCAGCTGCACGCCTTGCTCGAACTGCTGAGCGGTATCAGCGGCCAACGGATGTTCCAACGTCACCAGATAGGTTTTCTCACACTCGTGGCGCGGTGAGGTGATACGGTGCGACCACTGGCCATCATCGGTCATCAGTACCAGGCCGGTGGTATCAATATCCAGCCGCCCTGCCGCATGCAGCTTGTACGCGACGGGTTCATCCAGGAAATAGAGCACGGTTGGATGATCCGGATCGTCGGTAGAGCACACATAACCCTGTGGCTTATTGAGCATGAAATAACGTGGCCCGTTCAGTTGCGACAACACGTTGCCATCAAACCGCACTTCCTGTTCCGGAGCCAGCTTGAGCGCCCCGCTCTTGACCACTTCACCGTCTACGGTGACACGTTTTGCACGGAGTTCACGCGCTACCAGCGCACGGCTGATACCCAACTGCTGAGATAAAAACTTGTCCAGTCGCATTGAATCTGCTTTGCCTGTCGTTGTTATGATCGCATTGATCTGGTTGCTAAATATGACGCCCCGTTGTCGCACCAGGTGCAAAAAACAGGTTCGAAGAGGATGTTCGCGTAGGGAAGCCGCTTAGTATAGCGACGGAAACGATGCCATAACAGGGGTAATTTCCATGCTTCTCGCACTGCGTAGCCGCAGAGGGCATAATAATAGAAATTTTTCCGCCGTCTGAGGAGCAAAATGTCACAATTTCAGTGGAATGTTACGGCCCACTTCAGCGAGCGGTACTAACGCATGGCTTTTACCCTACGCCCCTATCAGTTGGAAGCGGTCGACGCCACCATCAAGCATTTCCGCCAGCATCCTGAACCGGCCCTGATCGTGCTGCCAACCGGCGCTGGCAAAAGCCTGGTGATCGCCGAGTTGGCAAAACGCGCCCGTGGCCGGGTATTAGTGCTGGCCCACGTTAAAGAGCTGGTGGCGCAAAACCATAGCAAATACTGCGCTTACGGCCTGGAGGCCGACATCTTCGCCGCCGGGCTTCAGCAAAAAGAGAGCAGCGGCAAGGTGGTGTTTGGCAGCGTGCAATCGGTAGCACGTAATCTATCGCTGTTCGACGGCGCATTTTCCCTGCTGATCGTCGACGAATGCCACCGCATCAGCGACGATGACGACAGCCAATACCAACAGATTATTCAACACCTGCAAAAAACCAACCCGCAACTGCGCCTGCTTGGCCTGACGGCCACCCCTTACCGGCTGGGCAAAGGCTGGATCTATCAATATCACTACCACGGCATCACCCGTGGCGACGGCAACAGCCTGTTTCGCGACTGCATTTATGAACTGCCGTTGCGCTATATGATTAAACACGGCTTCCTGGTGCCGCCAGAACGGCTGGATATGCCGATCGTACAGTACGATTTCAGCCGCCTGGAGGCCAGAAGCAACGGCTTGTTCAGCGAAGTGGATCTTAACCGTGAGCTGAAACAGCAAAACCGCATTACGCCACACATTATCAGCCAGATCGTCGAATACGCCGAAACCCGCAAAGGCGTGATGATTTTTGCCTCCACGGTCGAGCATGCCCGTGAAGTGTATGGCCTGTTACCAGGTGGGGAAGCGGCTCTGGTCAGTGCCGAAACGCCGCCAGGCGAGCGTGACGCGCTGATCGAAGCTTTTAAGCAACAGCAATTGCGCTATCTGGTTAACGTGGCAGTGCTGACGACGGGTTTCGATGCGCCGCATGTCGATCTGATCGCTATTTTGCGCCCCACCGAGTCCGTTAGCCTGTATCAGCAGATCGTCGGGCGCGGTTTACGGCTGGCCCCAGGCAAGACCGACTGCCTGATCCTGGACTATGCCGGCAATCCCCACGATTTGTTCACGCCGGAAGTGGGCGTTAGCAAACCCCACTCAGACAGCCAACCGGTGCAGGTCTTTTGCCCTGGCTGCGGTTTTGCCAACCTGTTTTGGGGCAAATGCACCGAGAACGGCGACATCATCGAGCACTATGGCCGTCGCTGTCAGGGCTGGCTGGAAGATGATGAAGGGCATCGCGAGCAGTGTGACTACCGCTTCCGTTTCAAATGCTGCCCGCACTGCGGCGCAGAGAACGATATTGCGGCACGCCGCTGCCATCAGTGTCAGGAAGTATTGGTCGATCCGGACGATATGCTGAAGGCCGCATTGAAGCTGAAGGATGCGCTAGTCCTGCGCTGCGGCGGAATGGAACTGCAAAGCGGCAAGGACGACAAAGGGGAATGGCTGAAAGCCACCTATTATGACGAAGATGGCACCAGCACCAGCGAACGGTTCCGCCTGCAAACGCCCGCACAACGCAAGGCCTTCGAGATGCTGTTCCTGCGCCCGCACCAACGGGCACCAGGCGTCCCCTTCAGTTGGCAAAACGCGGCGGACATTCTGGCTCAGCAGGCGCTGTTGCGCTATCCAGACTTCGTCGTCGCGCGCAAACGCGGCCAGTTCTGGCAGATACGTGAAAAAGTTTTTGATTATCAGGGCCGCTTTCGCCGCGCCAATGAGCTGTATTAAGCCCGTGCAGCAGGTTTTCATTGCCCGGAGAGCGGCTTTCCGTTAAAATGCCGCCCGCTTTACCTGGGTTCGCCCAGTGTGAAAGCAGGTTATCGAGCCTGTTACTGGGTCGCCTGTAGCAGGGTAAATTTTCTTTTAAGAGAAAAAACAATGTTCACTATCAACGTACAAGTACGTAAAGACCAGGGTAAGGGTGCGAGCCGCCGCCTGCGTGCAGCAAACAAATTCCCAGCTATCATCTATGGTGGCGAAGAAGCTGCGATTGCTATCGAACTAGACCATGATTCTGTAAAGAACATGGAAGTTAAACCAGAATTCTACAGCGAAGCAGTAGTTTTGGTTGTCGACGGTAAAGAAACCAAAGTTAAGGTTCAGGCTGTACAGCGTCACCCGTTCAAGCCAAAACTGGCTCACATCGACTTCGTTCGCGTTTAATCGCTACGTTATCGATTTTCGGGACGCCGAAGTGAAAAACGCCGCAATTGCGGCGTTTTTTATTGGCCGCTACATGACAATGCAGAGGCGGTTAAACGGGCGCAGCATGCGGCGCCCCTTCGGTCGAACATGCTGTACCCGCTTAACTTATTTGCCGCCCGTGCGACGTTGCAACTGATCGCGCAGATTCGGTGGCGTACCTCTGATCGTCAGGGTATCGGTGGCCGCATCCCAGAAAATCCGCTCCCCCAGCAGCATCGCATCAAAGTTCAGGCTGATACCGCCGCCGCTGCCGGCAAATTTGGTCAATTGGCGTAACGTGCCGCGATCCGCCGGGAAGCTATCTTCCAGCTCGTAACCCTGCTCGCTGGAAAACTGCAGGAAATCCTTCTCGCCCACCGGGGCTATCTCTTTCGACAACTCCTGCAGCTCGATCTCTTCACCGGCCTGCAACTGCTCATTACAGTAGCTGTAAACCTGCTGACGTACCGTCTGGCGTTCGTGTTTGCCTAGTTGAGCATCGGCACAGTAATCATCCACCGCCTGTAACAAGCCACGGTTTTGCGCTTTGGTATCCAGCCCTTCTGACGCCGCCAGGAAATCCATAAAGAAATCGGAGACCTTGCGCCCTACCCGCCCTTTGAGGAATGTCAGGTAACGAGTCGATTGCGGGTTGGTTTCCCATTCGGTCAGATCGATACGCGCCACAATGTCCGCGTGGTTGATATCCAGATAGTGGGTGGTGCGAATATCCAACTCTTCATTGACACGCGTACTGTTGCAACTGTTCAGCACCGTGATCAGCAAGTATTCCACCGCCAGATAGCGGTAATGGGCGAACAGCACCACGCCACCGTCGGCAAACGGATACTTGGCCAACTCGTCGCGCAGACGGCCGGTGGCAGCACGGCTAAATGCGAGGAAGTCGTCATCACCCTTACGGCAGTTGCGCAACGCGTCCGCCAGTTCGCTCTGCTCGTTGAACAGGCCGTAAGCCTTACTCTTGGCGCTGTAAACGCGATGCAGCTCTGCCATCATCTCTTCCACCGCCGCATTGGTGGTAAGAAGGGAATCGCGCAACACCACTTCCAGCGTCTGCTCATCGCGTTTTACCAACTGGTGCAGTGCAATCTGCTCGATATCCAGACTCATGATCAATCCTCCTGTTCTTTGAGCGCGTATTCAAGCACTGACGAAGCCGAAAGACAACGGGCATGGCAATGCCTTAACGATCTTCACGCTATAAAAGAGCGGAAAATCACGGCCCCATACGGTAAGATATGGGACTTTGTCGAGCTTTGAGCACAATATTTATGCCACAATCATCTCGTTATAGTGACGAACACGTTGAACAACTGCTCTCTGAGCTGGTCAACGTTCTGGAAAAACACCATACTCCCACCGATCTCTCTTTGATGGTACTGGGCAACATGGTAACCAATTTGATCAACACCAGTATTGCTCCCGCACAGCGGAAGACACTGGCCAGATCGTTTGCTGAAGCCCTGCAGGCTTCTATCCGTGAAGATAAAGCGCATTAATAATTACTTATGGTGACAAACCGTCAGCGTTATCGTGAAAAAGTCTCCCAGATGATTAGCTGGGGGCACTGGTTCGCCTTATTTAATATTCTGCTCAGTATCGGGTTGGGCAGCCGCTACCTGTTTGTTACCGACTGGCCGTCCTCACTGCTGGGGCGAGTCTATGCGTTGGTCAGCCTGATTGGGCAGTTCAGCTTTATTGTCTTTGCCGCCTACCTGCTGATCATCTTCCCGCTCACCTTTGTGGTGATGTCGCAGCGCCTGCTGCGATTTATTTCCGCGACGTTGGCCACCGCCGGGCTGACGTTGCTGCTGGTCGACAGCGAAGTGTTTACCCACTTCCACCTGCACCTTAATCCGGTGGTGTGGGAGTTGGTCATCAACCCGGACCAAAGTGAGCTGGCGCGCGACTGGCAACTGGTGTTTATCGCCGTACCGGTGATATTCCTGATTGAAATGCTGTTTGCCACCTGGAGCTGGCAGAAACTGCGCAGCCTGAACCGGCGCAACTTCGGTAAGCCGCTGGCGGTGCTGTTCATCTGTTCGTTCTTTGCTTCGCACCTGATTTATATCTGGGCGGATGCCAATTTCTATCGGCCGATCACCATGCAGCGCGCCAACTTGCCGCTCTCTTACCCCATGACCGCGCGTAAGTTCCTGGAAAAACACGGCCTGCTCGATCAGCAAGAATATGAGCGGCGCCTGATGCAACAGGGCAATCCAGAAGCGGCGGCCGTTGAATACCCGCTCAATAGCCTGAACTACAGTGATAAAGGCAGCGGCTACAACCTGCTGATGATCGTGGTTAACGGCGTGCGTACCCAGGATCTGGCGCAAGACATGCCCGGCCTGAGCCGCTTTGCCCAGGAAAATATCCGCTTCAGCGACCATTACAGCTCCGGTAACCATGCGGACACCGGCCTGTTTGGCCTGTTCTACGGTATTTCGCCTACCTATCTGGATGGCATTCTGGCCGGGCGCAAACCGGCTGCGTTGATTAGTGCACTGAGCGATCAAGGCTATCAGTTTGGCCTGTTCTCTTCAGACGGTTTCAACGCCACGCTTTACCGCCAGGCACTATTGACCGATTTCTCGCTCCCGCCGGAACCGTTCGTGCAGAGCGATGCTGCCACCACGCATCAGTGGCAGAGCTGGTTGGCCACTCAGAGCGGGAATAGCCCTTGGTTCTCCTATATCAATTTCAGCGGTGCAAAATTCCCAGAAGGCGACAACAAGCTCTCGCCGGAAGCCTTTACCCAGCTCTATCGTACAGGCGCAAAAGACGTCGATGCCCAGATTGATCAGGTGCTGGCAACGCTGAAAGAAAAAGGCCTGCTGGATAAAACCGTGGTGGTGATCACCGCCGAGCACGGCATAGAGTTCAACGATACCGGCAAAGGCAATTGGGGAGCGGGCAGCAGCTTTAACCGCAGCCAGTTGCAGGTTCCGTTGGTCATTCACTGGCCTGGTACCCCAGCACAAACCATCAATAAGCTGACCAATCATAACGATGTAATGCGTACGCTGATGCAACGTCTGCTGCATGTGAAAACACCGGCTAATGACTACTCGCAGGGCGAAGATCTGTTTGCCGCACAGCGTAAAAACAATTGGCTCGCCACCGGTGACGGCAGCCAGTTGGTGATCACCACGCCAACACAGACGCTGACATTGGATGGCAATGGCACCTACCGTGCCTACGATCAAGACGATAACGAGATCAAAGACGAGAAACCCCAGCTAGCCCTGCTGTTACAGGTGCTGACCGATGTAAAACGCTTTATCGCCAACTAAACTGCTTAAATCTAGAGCAATCGGTGAGGTAGCTGCTTGAATTTACATCTGAAAACGGTAGTATAGGGTTCTGCGTCGGCATGTAGCGCAGCCTGGTAGCGCACCGTCATGGGGTGTCGGGGGTCGGAGGTTCGAATCCTCTCATGCCGACCAATATTCGATAGAGAAACCAACCACTTATGGTTGGTTTTTTTATTAACAAAATATTCACATGGTAAAATGATGGTAAAATGGTGGTAAAATTGCCGACGTTAGCCACGCCATGAGCGCTAAACAACAAGGTCGTCAAACTCGCACGTCCTCATGTCATTGAGCGCATACGTGACCACGCCAAACACCTCAACCGCCCCAACGTCATCAGTAATATCATCCACCTCGTCTATCATGGTCACATTCCCTGACCCATCGAGATATTCAAGGCATCGAACCGGAACCAGGCGCAACCTCCTAACTGCAAACTCACCGCCGACCACAGCAAGAATTACGCTGCCGTCTACCGCCGTGAGCGAGCGATCAACGACAAGCGTCGCACCAGGATGGATGCCTGCCATCAACGCGCCGCCCTTTGCAGTAACGAGATACACAGATGCCTTACTGGTGCCGCACAACTCGTCAAAGCTGATACGGCTATGCACATAGTCTTGCGCCGGGCTGGGGAATTTTGATGCCATACAATCCTCACACAACAATTACTGGTTATGCATACAGTATAAACGTAGTGAATTATGTGTGTGAAGATCGATTTTGCAGGTGAATGGTATGGTGCTGATCGGGAAGGGAAGAAAGTTTACCGCTCAGCGAAGTCTATTACTGGGTAGCTTAAATCTTATAAAAATTCATGGGTGTGGGCAATTGCTTGGTTTTGTAGCAAAATACCTATTATTTAGTTAAATGAGCATCATTATGTCTTCTAATGCACGAGCCTTTAGGCATGACATCAACGGACTGAGAGCCTGGGCTGTCGTTGCTGTTGTTCTGTTTCATTTTGGCATTCCTGGCTTCGGTGGTGGGTTTGTCGGTGTAGACGTGTTCTTTGTCATCTCCGGCTTCTTGATGACGCAAATCATCGTCAACGGCCTCGAGGCAGACAGATTTTCAATCTGGAAGTTTTACCTTGCGCGAGCAAGAAGGATAATTCCCGCACTTCTTGCCTTGTGTCTATGCTTGCTGGCCTTGGGTTGGTTTTGGTTGCCAACAGCAGACTATAAAACTCTCGCTACTCATGCATTATCAGCGATTTTCTTCATTTCAAATGTGAAGTTTTGGAGAGAGGCTGGATACTTCGATGCTGCGTCGCATGAGAAATGGCTACTTCATACCTGGTCTTTATCCGTTGAATGGCAGTTCTATGTAATATTACCGATCGCCCTCATGGTGATGTGGCGTTTCTGGAAAACGAATGGGATTAAATTCGTTATTTTTGCTGGCTGCATTCTTTCCTTTGCACTGTCAAGCTATCTGGCCTTTAAAACGCCAGCAGCTGCATTTTTCTTATTGCCTACCCGTGCATGGGAAATGCTGGCTGGCGGGGCAGTATGGTGGGTAACGCGCAATAGCACACTTTCAGCGCCCAAAGCCAAACAGATCGAGCTACTTGGCTTTATTCTAATTATTGCGTCAATTGTTCTTTTTAGTCCTTCACTTGCGTGGCCAGGCCTGTATGCAGCAGTTCCTGTTATAGGGGCAATGCTCGTCCTCGGCGCTGCCCGCCAAAACTCAATGTTTACGTCCAATTTCATAGCAGAACGACTGGGCGTGTCGTCCTACTCGATCTATCTTTGGCATTGGCCGGTAGTAGTTTTGCTGACATACACTGAAACTGCGCACCAGTGGCAGTGGATAGTTATCGGGATCATCGTCAGCCTCGTACTTGGCGAGCTGTCCCTCCGCCTGATTGAAAACCCAACTCGCAAAGGGTTATCAAAACAAACACCATGGGGCAACGCATTAACAATAGCTCTATGCATGGTGATAATCAGCGCAGCATCACTCGCCATCTATAAATTTAATTTTTCAAGCCGCGTCCCTGCGCAGATTGATCTCATCGCAAACGAAAGCTACAACATCAAACCTAACCGGGATAAGTGCTTCTCGACATCAGGCTCAACCTCCAATGCCTGTGTGTATGGTGGGAGTGATATCAAGGCGATTGTTGTTGGTGATAGCCATGCTGACGCTATGACAACTGCGGTTGAGGCCGCACTTCCTTCAAAGAAGGATGGCGTGTTAGACCTGACTTACGCGAACTGCCCAACCATCTATAGTGCGAAAGTTATTCCAGGTGAAGCCCCTGATAACCAACATTGCTTTGAGTACAATCAGTGGGAAAAAAAGAAGCTTTCCACTATGGATAAATCCATTCCTGTGGTCATCATAAACAGAACTTCAGCATATGCATTTGGACAACATAACATTGTAGAAAAGATGAATACGCCAATCGTCTACTTCTCCTCCGTTTACCGCACACCAACCCCTGAATTTTTGAGTGAATTTGAAAAGGGGCTGATTGATACGGCATGCGAAATTGCTGCAACTCGCCCGGTGTTTATGGTTCGCCCTATCCCGGAGATGATGTTTGATGTTCCAAAAACGTTATCTAGAGCGATGATGTTTGGCAAGGAAACACCACATATTTCTTTAAGCGAAACAGATTACATGAAGCGTCACTCGTTTGTATGGGCGGCCCAAGACAAGGCAGCAGAAAAGTGTGGCGTAAAGATACTTAACCCATTACCTCTGCTGTGCAAAAATGGTACATGTGAAAGCGTACATGATGGTAGGCCAATCTATTACGATGATGACCATTTAAGTGAGTATGGGAATAAGTTGCTTGTTCCCATGTTCCAGAAAATGTTCTAAGCAACAGCAATATCTGGCCGGGTATCTCCCGGCCCTTTCTCTTCAAATGGTGTTGTAATAGCTTGCCATATTCCCAATGATCCCCTGGTTAACCGTCCCTTTATCACTTGGATAGATGACGATTTCAGCGATTTTACTATTGGGGTTTGAGCCCTCAGTAGTTGGGTTTATCCCCCTACGCGTAGCGCCAATCGTCGCCTGCTCCAAGTGCATTGCGATAGCATTCATATCACCTGGAGTTCCCACCGCAGAGCCATCAATAGCATAGGCCGTTAATCCAGAGCGGATCACCCCGCCAGAACGACCTGCAATTTTCAAGGCTGTTGGTGATACGACGGATTTTATCGCTGTTGATGTTCGAACAATACGCAAGAACATCCCCACCCCCCCATTCACCCCGGAATACTGGCCGTTGCACTGGAACAGCAGCAGATCGTTATCATTTGCTACTGTTGAATCCCTGGCGGCCATTGAGAGAACGGTAAACGATGCAGTCGTCTTTGTTTCTGCAACAAAGAACATCGAGAGCTCTGCGTTTGCCGCTTTGAACTGCTGGGGCAGAGCCTGGGGAATAGAAAGGAAATCATCGACACCATCGAACATGATTGATGGTTTGCCGTTAAGGAGTACCGGTGTGCCGCCGGATATCACTTTAGGTTGGAATCCGGCAGTTGGTTGCGTTGCATGTAAGCCGTTGCCGGTTTGGTCATAGAGAGTTACTACCGTCCCATCCCCGCTACCGACGAACAGTTTGACGTCATCGATACTAACGGCGTTGTTAACCGCGTAGAAGTCCATGGTTAAGTTGTCAGAAGATCGACGAATGGTGACGAGTGGCCCGGCATAAATACCACTACCCACCTGGCGCAAACTGTAAGCAGCGGCCGCACCAGGGTACATGCCGAGCAGGCGATCGGCGCCGATAAAGTTTGTGAAAACAGTTCCTGAGGCAATTATTTTTGTCGCCATGTTAAACAGCCTTTGCGTTAGTAATTGAAACATTGACATACGGGAATGCGGAACTTTGAACGTAAAGATTACCGCCTGCTTTAGCCTGTTGAATAAAGTTGAATCTGGCATTAATCAATGGACCACTGATGGTCAGCGGATTTTGAGAGAAATTAGATTTAATGCCGTTCACTACAATATTCCGCATATCTGTCAAGTATGCAGGCCTGCCGTATGACGAGGAAGTGGAAACCAATACTTGGCTCCCACCCGTTGCGGCAGTATCTTCAATATTAGAAATGCTCACAGTATCAATCACCGATCCGCCAGTTGGCAAAATACGAACCTGATTATGCGCTGACTTACTTGATACTCCAGAGATAGAAATATTAGTAATATTGTCACCCAGTGGACTAGGCTTATCGCCACCGACTTGCAGCGGATAAATATAGTTTCCTGATGGATAGGTGTCGATAAAGTTCAGCAGCGCTGTCATAGCTATCGTATCATCAGCTGTTGTTCCCGTTATTCTCTCAACCCTTCCGTTTGAACACCCCTTTCTGAAGTCTATGCCGTCCCCATTTTTAACGGTTGTGTTGAAGTCAAGATCATGCAAATACATCCCATCGCAGCCATGTTCTTGAGAAATGGCCCAGCAGGTTGTTTTTTGCATTTTAAAATTGAAAATTTCGTAATCTTTCGTGTTCGCGAGCAAGATGCCGAGTGTTCGCCAGCCATAAGCATCACCAACCCACGCAACGGGCGCCCCACCAGTGACCGGATGCGGTGCTACGTATGGAACGTCAGGACCTTCTATGAACGCAGTTGTAATACCACTGCCTTTTATCTTTATTCCTCTATTCTCATTAAGCTTTAAGGCGTAGCTATATGGATTGTCTGGATCAACCACAATGCCTTTGTTACGGATGATGTTATCAAACACACCATTCTGAAGCTTTAACTTGGCGTTATCGATGTACAACGTCGTATAGTCAGGAAGTAACAAGGACTCAGATATAAGCCAAGTATTCGTGTTTGGCGCAGTAACAGTATCGATGCCCAGCGTCAGCGTCCCACCACCGTTAAATTCAATTAAATCCAGAGCAGCTTTTATTCGATCTGTTTGTGTTGCACCATCAAAACTGTTCGGCGTTATAAATAATGATTCGTTTCTGGCTACTGGTGCGTTTGCTTCAACTGGTGGGGTGTAAAATCCGACAGCCTCGCCGCGATCGTTGAACCCTGCCAGAATATTTCCGTTATCCCCTCTAACCGTCCAAACCCAACCGTCTGCGGATTTGGCTGATTTCACTTCCTCTTGGATTGTCAAAGGCAAAAGAAATCGCCCATCTCCGTAAATTATGGCGCATGAGCGCCCGAGAGAATCCTCAAACGAAAATGCAACGCTCTCTGAATCTTGGGTGTTAATCAATTTAGTGACTTCATTCAGCGATTCTGAGCTCGGATAGCTCACACCGGTTGCCGTGGCCACTCCTGCTACGTTCTGATACTGGTCTGCAAATCTCGGGGGAACAGCTCCCACAGGCACGGAAACGTTGAACATCGAATTTAGCGGGATAGTACCGGCTGTGATGGCTGCCTGGGCTGCGGCAACTGATGGATAAATATTTGCTGTAATCGTGGCATTCTGCGCCGCCGCTTTTGCAATCTCGGCTGACTCTATCGCGTTCTGGCTGGCCCCTACCAACTCGTCAATGCGAAGTGCAACTTGGTTTCGTACTGTAGGGAATGGTTTGCCAAATCGGTCTACAGCATCATCAGCATCACTATTGATAAAATCATCGTATGCCAGTGCATTATCATTAAGGTCCTTCATGCTGTTAGAAGGGCGTGGGTTGTTGGTGTTATAGCGCTCAGCCATATGTCCTCTTATTCATTTTCTTGACGAATAAAATTAATAACTTAAGTATTAACTATTGAAAATGAAGTGTTATTACTTGCTTGCTGGGTTATTATTTATACTGGTGAAATTTTCATCATCGTAAAATAAATCATCATTATCATTAAAATACATACCGGACTGACAAAAGGTATCAACCTCTATTTTTATTAATTTAAAACCAACAACTGAGAAATTATTATCTGCGACAATCGTATTCTCAACGTAATTGGAATCAGTTTCTAACATGGCATAATTATCTGTTTGTATCATGATAGTTCCTCAATAATCACAATCCCCGCAGCACCATTACCGCCTCGCCCCGATAACCCACTGTATGCCGGGTCGTATGCCCCGCCTCCGCCGGTCCCTGGCGCGCTGCCATTCACCCCGCCGCCCCCTGTTCCTGCACCAGCCCCAGACCGGCCTCCGCCACCAAAGTAGGACGCGCCCCCACTACCTGTAAGGAATAACACACCTGATTGGCCATCGTTTCCGTAGCCACCTGCGATTCGAATATCTCCCGTAAGCGGCACGCCTCCATTACCTCCTGCAGTATTTGAAGCGCTGGACTTACCCGCACCGCCTCCACCGGCGGCTACCAGAGAACCGAAAGTTGTTGCACCACCATCTGAACCATTTGCAGCACCATTGCCACCAGCACCGCCCGCACCAATTATTACGGGGTAGCTAGTAGCTCCGGTCAGCAGGAACGTCGTTATTATAGTTCCCCCAGCACCACCACCAGCCCCAGAAAATGTTTCTGAGGAACTTGATGCCTGACACCCACCTCCGCCTCCACCGCCGCCAGTCATTGTGATGCGGATTTTCTTGGTTCCTGGTGTTGGCGTATACGTTCCCGATGTTCTGAATGACAGCGTATTGAGCAACCGACCACCACCTACTGATTTATTGATAGCTTTTAAAACTTGACCATCATCATTAGGATCGAGCGATATACCTGCACTTTCAACAATATTTACTAACTCTCGCTGATGCGTATTTAAAATAGCGGCATTAATGATAGTTGGCGACACGCCCTGTGCAACATTCCCATTTGTCCATTCACCATTAGCATCTGCTGTATCTGTGGTGCTTCCTACTTTTTGCATGAGGGATCCTCACTCGAAGAGCGATATTAATTGAATTTGTTAACTAAAGGTATTCAGATGAGACGTCAAACATTTCTGCAAATTCCGGCGTTACGTCATAAACACCTTCATCATTAAAACCAAAATAGATATAACCAAACTTAACAATGGTATGAGATGGTAATAATGCATTCATAGTGCATTCAAGTTGCTTATTTCCCCAAGAACGCAGGGGGTCACCACAATAACTTATCCCTGCTTGAGCGGTAGTGACTGACACGCCCTCAGCCTCAACCATCCAGACAAATGGCCAGTCATCACCATTTAGACCATCTCCGCACACCGATAGCCCTGCGCGCGCCTGCCTAAACTCTTTAATCGTTATTGTGTATCCCAGTGCTTTCGCTATGCCGATAAAATACGATTTAGACTGGCCACCGGTGCTGATCAGTTTCGAAACCACTGCCGCCTGACGCTTGGCGATCGTATCCACCTCGCCGATAGAACAATCGTCAGGTAATCCAAGCGAATTTTCCCACTCGGGCAATAAAATGGTTGCTGTTGCGGGGAACCCGCCGCTTAAGAGGGAAATCGCGTCACTATCACTACGCTGAAAACTGGTTGCCAGCGCTCGTATCACTGCAGTTTGAACGGCACCAGGTTCACGTGACCAGGCTAACCCCAAAGGAATTAATGATTGCAGTGCCTGGCTGTAGCTTTCGGCAGGATACTGTCTCATGTATAGATCACCTCGCCGCGAACAGGAAGCTCACCAACGCCCAGGAGAATGTTCACACTGGGCGACACCAGGATAAACCCTGCAGTTCCTTCGATATCACCAATAGCCCTGTTCAGATCAGAAATATAAATCTTCCCAGATCCGTCCGGATTGCCGCTTTCAAAGAAGACATTATCGATCGCGGCATTAATGGCTGTTGTGACATCGCTACCGACATGGCTAATCCCGCTGATTTCAAAATCGATAACCTTTTCAACCGGAGAGCAAAGGTAAACAAGCGCCGTTACGGGTTGCAGCGGGTAGATATAGTCGGCAACTCGCCCCTGATCCCCTGTTGCTTTTACTGCCCCCCAATCATCGAGTTGGCTGATCCCGTCAGTGCCCACCGGAAAACCGTGGTTAGTTTCATCGTTGCCGTCACACATGATGTATACGCCAACAGTGCCTGCGCCCATCAGGCGGCGCTTTACCCAGCAGCGGGTTACACCAGGTACAGCGAGAGCCCATTGCTTATAATCTGTATCACTACCACCCTGGGGTGGGTTTTGATAGGCCAGCAGCATGCGAGCCCGGAAGCTCTCCTGCTCCTCAATATCCGCCCCACCGACCGCGGGTTCCACCATCACTCCACTGGATTCAATACCCGGTAACGCAACGTCAAGCGTAAGGATAGTGCCAGCATCAGCATTACCTGATATACCTCCACCAGACGAGTCCGACATAATATCCGGCAATATGGCCGTCAATGCGCCTACACCGGTACCACCAGGGCCAATGGTTATCCCGGCATCCAGTCGATACTGGTACCCATCCCCGCGATTAAGTACAGCCCCCTTATCGACCGTAGCGCCTGGGGTACCGCTAAACTGATATTCCGCAGTATGTGCAGCTTTAGCCGCATTCTGATAGACAGATTTCATCGCTGCCCAACCAGAAAGCCATTCATCAGTAGCGGTGTAGGGTGTGGATTGCTGCGCTATATAATCGAGGTAGGCGTAATGCAGATGAGACAAGCCCGCGTCAGCATCTGCAAGGATGCGCATATTGGAGAAACGAAGCAGGGATCCGGTCTTTCTTAACTCAGATTCGAGCTGAACACGGTTTCTATCGCGTAGCTCGGTTAATGTAGGCCTTTTGAATGGCATAAATCATTGCTCCCATACCCAAAAAAAACGCAAGTCCGTGCTATTGCTGTTACCTGGCCTGTAATAGCGGATCACAATATTAAGGCGGCGCGGATGAACGATCTGGGTCGCCGTTTCGATTGACCCCACCACACCGTCAGAGATCAGCCAGCTCAAGGCATCACGGCAATGGTCTTCCGCTTTGAGTGCTACAGCAGTTGTCAGCTTTTGCCGACGGAGAAGCCATAAGCGTGAACCGATCTCCGTTTCAGCCCCTGAGTTCCCCCACCAGCCGCGGCTATCATCACCATCAATATCATCATCTGCGCGGGCCACGCGGTCAGTGAAGAGGCTAATAATAATTGCCGTCTGGAGATCATCGCCTTCCAGCAAGTCGCCACGGCCTTCTCGCCAATCAGCCCTGAGCTGATCAACGTCCCACCAGGAGCTGATATCACTCATTACACTTGCTCCCCTGGTTTTTCACTGGTTTTATTTTCATCCCCGCCCTGAACATTCCGGACAACATGATCATGGTCGTTATGGGCATCTCGAAGTTGTTTTAAGGTCGCGGTATTGCTTTCGCAGTTGTCGATGATGTCACCCGTAACCTTTACGGTCGGCGTATTCATCAACACCCCCTCGGTAGCATTGATGGTTACCTGCGTTGCATTGCTGACCGTAACGGCCTTGCTGTTGGCTTCTATTTCGATACCTGCTTCCGTCAGCTTGATGAACATGCCCCACTGGTTATAAATCACCGTTTCACCGGAAAGCAGATCAGAGTGGCGGAACTGTTGATTATTGCTGGCAATGATGACTGCACTGGAGCGATCACCACCAAGGAAACCAATCACGACATCCGTACCCACCGGCAAGCCAGAGGAAAACCCAAACTCGGCCATGCGCGGCGTGCTGTCGCGTACCTCCAAGGGGGTTTGGTACTGTACTTTTTGCACCCCCCCAGCATCACCATGCGCCGTAATTCGCCCGATCCCGAGCATCATTGAAACCCGGCGCCCTAATTGCCTCAGTTGCCCTGTAAAATCAGACATCAGTTGACCTCCTGAAGCTGGCGGTAGAATGCGTAAGGCTGAACTGCAAACGCCGCCGGTGGCATCAAAACCATTCTGGCTGCTGTCCCCTGCTCACCACGCATGAAGGTCACTTCCGCCAGGATCCAGAGCTCATCCTTCAGGCCAAATATTGGCAAACTGATAGGGATGAGTGTATTGGGTTCCCACAGCTTGCCGCTCTTGTCCCGCCAGCTGTCGATGGTCACCTGCAACTGCCTTGAGCGGCCAAAGCGCCGGTTCATTTCCCAATCAATGCAGTTTTGCGCCTGCTGGTTGGCGATCATGGTGCTTTCCACGATGATGACGCGGTTTCGATACCGCATCTTCGCCGCTTCGGGATCTTGTGCCCGGGCCAGCGTCACCGCGTCATAACCCGCATTCGGGGAGAACTCAGCAACCGGAGTAGTGGACATCGAAACACCGATATAATCGGAAAACCGTTCATCCATCGAGTCTGTGAATGAGGCATATTCGATGTTTTCCCCCTGTGCAACGCCGCTGGCCGCTTTCCGAGTGCCCACTCGAGTTAGCAGAAGATTTCCATCTGGCATGTCAAAATAGAGAAGCGCGGCCCACCGGCTGATCCTGTCGATCACTTCCTGCGAAGACTCCCCCCAGTTCAGGGTAAACTGCGGCACCGTCGCCATATCCTCGACATCCGAGGAAACATTGATGCCATAGGGCGCGGCCAGGCGCTGGGCAATTTGTAGCGCGTTGGCCTGGCTGATCACGTTGTTAGGCCATTCAGCCGAACAGTCCACCAGATCCTGACATTTACCTCGCCCCGTCGCCCTTATCTCATGCCGAGATTTCGACAATGCCGGGTTCCAACGGTCGATATATCCTGTCATGACCAAGTCATCGCCCAACATGACCTGGCACGGGTCACCTTTCCTTACCAGTTCCTCCCCGTCAGAGCCGGGATAATGGTCCATCAGGGACAAATCAAAATCAGAAGGGAGCCGCTCTATGCCACGGGTAACCCGGATCTCTCCCCATCCCTGAATGAGCTTATTCCCCACCTTCAACGTAAGTTCATCGGTCATTTTCTCAACGCTCTAAAAGTTAGGGGCATAAAAGCGGGATGCCGCGGCTGCACAGTCTGGATCAGCTCATCACCACGGGCCCCATCCTGATAAAGGCGGTTGGCCAATGCCAATGCAGGCATCGATGTACTCATTGATATTTGTGTCAACGCGCTCAGCTTTGCCCCCTTTAGTGTGAAGGCATCGACGAGAGAATTTCGCGTTTCTAGCAGATTGATGTAGTCATCATCATTCCCAGCATCTGCGGCCAGCAGCAGAACGGTATCCATCGTGTCGCAGACGCGGTTTAACATAGCGATCGCATCGTCATAACTGGAAGGAGAATAGTCTGCTGCAACTGCTGCCATAGCTCCGGCTGAAAGCACGCACAACAATATGTTGGCACTGAGAGAAATAGCAGCGTCACTACTGGTGGCATAGAACGTGCTGCTCCGGTAGCCGGCCAATGTCTCCAGCATTCTGATTTTTTCTTCAACGCTACCGCTCACTGAGACCACCGTCATGACGATCGCTGTGGCACTTTGTGAAAAGCCCTCGATGGAAGTGGTGTTTTGCAAGGCGGTTGTTTCAGACAAAAGTTGCGCGCGGCCCGTTACTGCCTCCGCCATTTTTTGCTTTACCAGCCCAGGGTAATCATCGGTGTCTGCCTCTCGGGTAATGGCGCCGGTGGCCCCCGATATACTTCCGCCCACGGTCCCGTTGTTGTACCGCCCATAGCGGGAGCTGCCAAAAGTAGAGCGCAACACATTGCTGAGGTTAGTTACCTCATTTGTGGCACTTTTGACCATGTTTCCCCAGAACGCTGCGGTGTTCTTCAGTGTTTTTACTGCCTGTGTAACAGTACGCAACTCCCCTTTCACGGTGCCAATGAACTTCGCAGCCGCTGAAGATGCCGTACGCAACCAGTTAGCCTGAACCAAAGAATTGGCTGGGGTGCTGCTGGTGATGGCAAAAACTTTTAGTCCGGACTCGATAACTGTGAGGGTAAATTCAAATGATCGCCCTGATTCCATCCCCTCCATCAAGCGCAGGCCACCATCAGGGATGCTAACTGTAAGCTCTCCCAGCGTTGGGTGTACCAGCGTCCCTGGCCCATCCATTTCACAGGCTGCAACAAGAGAATCACGCTGCGTCATCACATCAGGGGCGTCATAAACCAGACTGCCCTGGACGATAAAACCACGAAGCGTAAACTTGCGCGTCCCACGCCCAAGATCTTCTACCCAGGCGGTATTTCGGTAAGGGTATTCATGCACTGCCTGGCGGCGGCCATACACACCTTCACCGCTGACGATGGCGAACGGGACGCCACGAAAAGAGGCTGGATAAATGTGTCCACGCCAATCCCAATCCTGGCCACCACCCAGCAGAGATGACAATGCTTCTGTAATTAGTGCCATTACTGCCCCCACAAAAAAACCCGCACATATGGCGGGTTAGAATAACATTCCAATAGAAATTAAATTAGCGATATCTATAATAATCCCAATCAGCCAACTCACTTTTAGCTTCTATATCACCTAGAAGTGACCTAAGGATTTTTATCTCAACCACTCGCGATGATATCTCGCAATTCATTAAATTATCATGAACTTTAGATTTAAAACCATCAACAGAGTACTTATTATATAGACCGAGAATGAATTTTTTCTCATCTTTACCTACAGGGTTATTTTGTTCATACAGGGAGATGGTGTTTTTTATTTTTTCATCTAATCCCTGAAGCTCTGAAGCCATAGCTTCAGCCTTATCTTCTCCATTAAGGAGCCTTTTTAAATAAGAGTTTCCATACTCGCAACCAAGCCCCCACATTCCTGCCGCACTTTTCGCCGCCACAACATCAACAGGTGCAGAAAATGCAGGTAAAGACATGAATAAAATCAATAATATAATATGCTTCACAACAACTCCCTAGTAGTGATTAAGTAACTTACTGATAGCATATTTAGAATGAATTAGCCATTCAACTTAAAGATTGCATGGAAAGCGATACTCGTCCACCAGCATCAACAGGAACCCGGCGACGCTCACCGGTTTTACTGTCGATGAGAGTGAGTTCAACTTGCATTTTGCTTTCCTGCAACGTTTGATTCAAAGAGGTGAGAGCTGATATCAAATCGCTGCTACCATCTCTTTGTTCAGGCTTAAGAATGGAAGAAAACTCATTACTAGAAGGCAATGTATCAGTGATGCCACCACGCTGATCACCTGCCGCATCCTGGGGTTGATAAGCGGGTAGGCCTGGCATTATTTGCTGTAAATAATTTCGCGTCTCATGCGGGGATCGATCTAAACCGAGTTCTTTTACTCTCTTTGGGCCCCAGTTATATGCAGCAACTGCTTTTTTCACATCTCCATCGAACATTTTCAACAAGTCAGAAAGGTAGCGGGCGGCCGCACCACTTGACTTGGTAAAATCCATGCGGTCCTCTGTAGTATTAAGACCATAATCTCTGCCTGTATTAGGCATGAACTGAAAATGACCTTCAGCACCAGCAGAAGAGAGCATTTTTTTTCCTCTGGATGATTCAGTTTTCCAAACCTTATCAAGTAATCCTTGAGGGAGATTATGCTGGATTTCTAACTGTGATAATCGCTTCTGTTCTTGGGAGCCACCTAAAGCTTGATCTATCGGATTCATTACGTTGTTAGGTTCAGGGGCGCTAGCCGCCTTTAAATCCTTTTGCAATTGGTTTACAGCATTATTGGGTCTTTGCCAAGCTTGGTACTTTTCACGATACCCGTCAGTCATATAGCCATAATCAAGGGCAATCTTATCCCACTCTCCAAGCGATTCATAAAACTTTGGATTATTGTACCCCCAGCGCAACTGTTCAGCTTCATTCCCCCTATTTAAACCAATCGCATGGCCAAGCGAAATACTGTCCAATCCGTTAGAAAAAACATCCGTTATACCTTCCAGCCCATCTTTAACTGATCCGTCTGATAGCAGCCCCTCAAAAATCTTGTTTTTAGTGCGCTGCTTTAATCCATCGTATGACGCACCAAGCTCATTGATAACCCGATCAAGCGCTGTCAATTCGCTGTTTAATTGTGGATCAACCGTTAGGCCAAACTTGTCTGATTTTGCCAAGAGGTTTTTTAACCTGAGACCCTCTCTTAATAAAGCCAGGCTTGCAGCATCCAGTCCCATGGTATCGGTCACAGTTTTTTGCGTTTCTGAAGATAGTGTTGGAATGACCTGTGCCAGTCTTTCCATAGTTTTCAACACATCAGCGGTACCGTCTTTATTTCTGACGATCTGGACGCCGATCTGTGTCAGCATAGCTAGTGTCTTATCGTTTCTCCCCTGAAGCGCATCATTGAACGTAGCATATAGCCCTTCAACTGACTGATTGGCAGATGCTGCATCAGCCCCCAAAATCTGCATAGCACCAGACAAGCGGGAGAAATCATCAACCCGCATGCCTGCGTTTTTCGCTGCTACATCTAGCTCATAGGCGCTATGGCTGGCATCCTGCAAACTGCCAGCCATGTAGGCAACCCCCTTACCAATACCGTACGCAGCCGCTCCTGCTGCGCCAAATTTTAGTGCTCCGCCAAGCTTTCCCCCAAGTTCGCCGACCATTTTCAACGGAGGCACCATATCGCCGATAAACTGTACGTTATCACACGCAAAGGTTGAGATTTGTGACAGGCGTTCGCTCAATGAATCCAAGCCATCAAGAGAGTCCTGGCCACCAAGCTTCAGATTGTCAGTTGTCGTTTCCAATAATGGATTTAGCCGTTTAACGACATCATCAATCCGCTGAATAGCAGCCGAAACTTGATCATCGGCATGCAGTTCAAAATCAAACGAGTTAGCCATTTTTGCCTGCCTTTATCTTATTCATCCTGCGCGCCTGTTCGGCCCAGAAATTCAACCTGGTACGGCTCAGGGCCCATGCATCCTGCGGCCCCCATCCATAATACTTCGTTACCTCAGCGGCTAACTGCTGCCATCCTTCGAGGGATCGAAGCTCAAAAAACCCAACATGTACACCTCGCAACGCTTGTAATCGGTAAAATGCATGTTGGCTAGCGGGCCTTCTGGTACGCCAGAAACCAGGCTGATCAGCAGGCGCATAGCGTTAAGTGCGCCTTTTTGCTCCCTGCGCTCGTAAAACTGCTCAGCCTGCACAAGCACAGGTTCTTTCAGCTCCAACTCGGAATAAACGAGCTTTCCGCCTCCCGTTTCCAAAGGCTTCTTAAGCGTGATAGTTTTGGATTCTTCCAGCATAATTAATACTCCTTGACCGAACCGCCTTCCCAGCGCATGTCGAAAGTGGCTTCTTCACTGTCAACATCTTGCGTGTTCACAGACCACATATTTTCACCGATGATTGTTTTGCCGTTTGCCAGCTCAACAACCACAGTAACGTTTGTGGCGTCATTCAATCCCTCGAGAGAGGTTCCGCCACTGTCACGCCCTTGATAGCTAATAAACGGAGCCCTGGGCTTTTCCTTATACCCATGAACCCAATCCATCCCAGTCAACGTCGTGCGCTCAACCTTTGAAACGCTATATTTAAACTGGCCCGCAACCATCACCGTAATACCGTCAACAGTTACATAAGCGGTACCGGCCAAGCGGTTAGTTGTATCACCCATAAGACCTCCTTAGGCTGCGGTTTCAGCTCTGCGCCATTGATTGAGAAGTGCAAAAATTTCCAACTGGTCGATCAGCGTGCCAGTCCAGAGCACATCCACGCGCTTTGTATTGCTGCTGTTACGTTCCACCAGCAGCGTCTTGGAAAATGCTGCTGCATCTTGCACATAACCGTTGTATTCCAGCGTGCGGTATTGCGCGATCAGTTCGGCACGGATCACATTCGGCGTCACGATGGCCGAGCCTGGCGCAAATCGCGTACCGTCGTTAGCCAGCTTCATGCGGCCGAACTTCGAAGTGATCTGGGTACGCAGGAAACGGGTGACGAACATCAGCAGGAACAAGGTCTCAATGTTCAGGTAGCTGTCATCAGTATCACCAAACTTGTTCTTCTGGTAAGTGGTGATCGTCTTTTCAACCTGCACTGAGCCATCATCAGCCACCGTGAAGGTGGAAATGCCGCTGTACAACAGGTTATTGCGCTCGATAAGCATGAAGCGACTTTCCAGTGGTGGTGCCAGGACACCGCTGATGGTCAGCGTTTGCGTTGGTCGGCCTGGATCGTTGCGTAGGCTCGGCGCAATAGCACCGGTTAACGCAGCTGCCCACAGGTAGGCGGGGGTCGGTGAACCATTGATGCCCAACAGCGTTTCATGCTGATTATTGCGCGCTGAACCTGCCGCTGACAATGAACCGTACGTGCCCGCCAGCGCCCCGAACGAATGCCCGTAAAGCTGCTGAGCATAGGACCATCGCCCGGTTGCATCAGACAGGAAGTCTTTCACGGTATCCAGTGAAGTGGTGTCCGTGTATGGGTTAACGATGAAATCAAACGCCCGATCCTGCAGGTTGCCCAGTGCATCCGTCAAAATCGGAGCGCCAGAACCACCAGTCATCGAGGTGATCTTCAACGTCATTCCTTGAGGCGTTTCTTCCCCGCCAGCCACCCCTTGATAATTGAGGCGGATATCGATGCTGTTACCGTGAGCACCTTTGTTTTTCGCCGTCAGATTAACGGTGTCGGTAGCGGCGCCATCTACAGCAGCTGTTACAGGTAACCGGCTTTGACCGTTGATCACCGCTGCGACCGCAGCAGCCACAGCAACTTTATCGTCTGTGCTGACAACGGTCAGTTGTACACGCATCCCCGCAATATACAGGGACAGTACACCGGTCGCGGCGGCCGCACTCAAAATCTGAATTTTCCCGGTGGCCGCAACAGTACCCGTGGTGCCATCAGACAGCGGAAGGATCCAGATTTCCGCCGAAATGTCATTAGCCAGGTACGTCGTCATCATGTTGTGCAGCATTGAGCCGCTGCCACAAATGCCTGCAACCGCAGAGTCAGAGGATACTTTCTGTGCGAGGCCAGGCGTTGCCGTGCCGGTTGACAGCATTTGCCCGATCAACAGCGTGCGCTGAATTGCAGTGGCCGTGTTGGCCATTGAGTTATCAAATTCAGCATAGAAAAATGGCGCGCGTTGGTTTGACGGGATGCGATTAAATGGAACGGTCATTGATCATTCTCCTGGCCTTTCTTCCCAGCCGCCGGTTTTACCGCCGCGTTCGGGTCGAATGCTTCTACATCGCCGTCCTTTATGCGGCGCCCCCAAAAGATATTGTCAGGAACCTGTTCGCCGGATTCAGGCAAAAAAGTGCCCTTGACCGGATCGCGCACAACGCGGCCCGGTGCGGGTTTCACAAACATAGGGTTACTCCAGATCGATTTTTACGAGTGGTACAGGGGTGCCGTCCGGCATGGAGATCTCTACATCTATCCCCTCGAGGGGGTCAGCGTCGATTTCATAGAACTCTTCCGGGCCCTGGTAATATTCAATATCCAGTTCCATCAGCAACTGCGCGGTATGCCCCTCCCCTCCAGCATCCACACCAATTGTCGATCTCACCTGCAGAAACTGCTGAATTTTTCGGGTCAGCTCATAGCTGTTGATCACTGCACGCTCTATCTGCTCGCGCAGTTGCTCCAGTGCCTCTTCTGCTTTTTCCGCCCCGTTGTCCTCTGTTTCATCGTCCAGCTCCTGCAAACGGCCGGTAATGCGTACAGTGGTCACAGTGGTGAACTGGGGAACATTGCGGCCCAGTGAGTTCTTCACATCGATCGGGGTCTGCACCAGGATCACAGGATACATATCCGCCGTAGTTGACCAGTCCCGCGGTGAATAAACCCGATCACCGGCATCGGTTTTGTTCTTCAACGCATCGATGACCAGCAGCCTTACCCCTTTGGCGTTCATACTTTCACCTTGTTGAGAATAAGCTTGGTCCCACCGTGGCTGTCCGGCTGTATATCGGCGATGGCAAACAGAGTGTTTACCGGCACACCACCGACAATGCCAATCAGCACTCGATCACCCCGTTTCGGTGGTGCCTGGAACTGACTATCGCGCACACCAAGCACCGGCGATGTGGTATTGATAGTGCTACCGTCATCCAGCGGCTCCACATCCTGCGTATAGGCGCGATCAAAGATGCCGCTGATGATGTAAGGCGTACCGCTGCCACCAGGTCGGTACTCAACCGGGTCACCAAAAACGCCGTGTAATGGTGCGAGCAAATGCTGATCCCAGTTGATTCCCATTATTCCCCCGATTGCACAGATACGGTCGGTGCGCTGCGAAGCAATGCCAGCTTGCGGAGTTGATCAACATCAGCCACAACGCCCAACCCGATCAGCCGCTGGGCATCCTCGGTTGAAAGCGTCAACGTTCGGTTTTCGGTAAAGTCTCGCCCGTCATGCCGTACCGTATTGCCCTTGATGACCACCACAGAAACCAGCCCATCACCCAGCGTTTCTTTATCCGGCTCCTGATCCAAATCATCACCATCGGTGTCCGTGTCGCCAGGAGTATCCAGCTGCTGATCGTCAACCTTCAACGATTTTCCAGCTTCCTGACCATCTACCAGTAACTCGGGCGGCAAGCCGCCCAATTCACTGTCCTGCCGTTTTGGTTGCTTCATATCACACCACCGTAGCGCAGAGTGCAGCGTTTACCCGGCTTGGAA
This sequence comes from Serratia sp. T13T92, assembly GCF_047530105.1. Classification (NCBI taxonomy): domain Bacteria; kingdom Pseudomonadati; phylum Pseudomonadota; class Gammaproteobacteria; order Enterobacterales; family Yersiniaceae; genus Serratia; species Serratia sp. T13T92. The sequence continues at coordinate 26,389 of NZ_JBLJAK010000008.1, forward strand.
TGACCAGTGGTGCAGACTGAGTCATCAGCAGACGCTGGGCAGGATCTTCTTTCACCCAAGTTTTAGGGGCATAGGCTAAAGGACCATAATTGAAAGCTGGGTCCAGAATCACACCAAACGCGCGAGTACCCATCAGATCGGCGCCCGACATAATTACTGCACCGTCTGGGATCATCGGCTTTTCAACGTTGTCCAGAGGGTCAATAAACCAGTCGTTGTACAGCCACAGGTCAAAGTTACCCCAACGCCCTTTATAGACAGCCCCTTTTTGGGCCTGTGGACCAGCATTGACCTGGTTACCAAACGGGCTCAGCGCCGGGAAGGTGATGGCGTTATCCTTGATGGTGGTGTCCAGTCGGAACGCTCTCCACGCCTTGCTGGTAAACACCAGGTCGGTCGGCACAGCACCGGAATTCTTAAGGATCAGCGTCTGCCACACCTCAATATCATCCGATGGCTGGGTGTTTGTTGCCCCTGCAGCCACAGTAAGCGGCCATTTGTCACTGCCGCTCAGAGTGATGGTCAAATCAGATGAACGTCCAAAATCAACTACTTTTGTTTCGTAACCTTCGCCACTCACTGTGACTTTTCCAGATACCATCGCGCTACTCGCCATCCATTCGAGGCGACGGTTGATCATGTCAATCTGATCGGCCATCTCAAACTGCAGGTTCAGCATTTCACGTTCGGCTGCAGTAAACTCACCACCGATGCGTTCACCAATCTGCCGGCGGATGGGTTTGCGTAGGTCTGGAGCACGCTTGTCTTTGATGTAAGCAGGTTTGAAGGTGTTGGTCTGGTATTTACGGCTTTCGACCAACTTACCTTCCACCAGCGGCGATACGAATGGCGCCATGCGACGCAGACCCACGTCTACGTCGATAGCCACTTCTTCCGTCTCGTAAGTCACCACGTTCGGGAAGAAGCGATCCAGAAGCCAGTTCTGGCTGGTCTTCAGGTTAGGGACGACCTGCACCAGCACGCTGGTATCAAAAATGTTTTCCATATTCAGTCTCTTTATGATGCCAGCGACGCGGCTGGCCAGAATTCAGGACGAGTGAAACCCTGCCAAAGAATTGGCATCAGTTACGCTTTCGAAAAGGTTAAATCAGGAGATTGGCGCTTGGATGCCGTCGCGCAGGAAGATGGCCAATGGTCGTAAGGCAGCCTTCAAGCCAGCAATTGTCCAGGTAGCATCGAAAATGAGACGATTTTGATTAAACTCGCCCATCAGATAAACGCCGCCCGTTTGTGCTGTTGTGGTGGTATCCACATTGTCGACCAAGATAGCAACCGGCTTTTCGCTGCCGTCGGTCGCATCTTTTTTGCTCGGAATATACGATCCCGACGCAGTGACCATACCAAGCACGGTTCCACGCTTAAGCACACCAGAAACCCCGATCGTTACCGAATCGGTGACAAGCTGCAATGGCCCTGATACAAGCTGATCAGGCACAAACACCGAGCTCTTCATGCCGGGTGCAAATTGGTTTTGTCCAAACTGGTCCATTACTTAGTACCTCGTGCAGTGTCATAGAGGCTGGTCATCTTGGCCACCAGCGCATTTTTACCCGTTGCCGCTGTACCGCCAGCATCGGGCCCCAGTCGAACCTGTTCTGCCTGCATACGCTCATCAAGGGACGATCGTTTAGTCGGTGCGGCAGTGGCTGGCCCCATAGCAGCTAACGTGCCGATCGCCTCACGCGCGCTCATGCGGGTATTGAACGCCAGGTGTGCAGCCATATCCGGACGACCTGCAGCATGCTTGCTGCCAAAAATAGCGGCACAACGCTTGCGCTCTGCCCGGCTGCCTTTCTTCACGTCGGTGCTATCGTCTTCTTCGGCGCCAGCATCGTCGTCTTCGGCATCAGGATCGCTATCATCGTCGTCTTCCATATCCTTGTCGTCATCGTCCTCTTCAGCGTCTTCCTCATCACGCTCTTCTTCCGCGTGGCGGGATTTCGCCTTTTTACCTTTTTCTTTGTCGTCGTCCTCATCTTCAGAGGCTTTTTTCTTAAAACCCATCAGGTGGGCAAACTTTGAGTAAGACATACGTTAAGCTCCTGCTTCATTGTGTAATTTTCGGAATGCGGCGTCAGGGGTCATGACTGCATCAGCCAGCCCCAGTTGTACGCCATCAGCCGCCAGGAAACAGGCAGCCTGGGTATTGCGGATAGTTTTCTCAGTGATACCCCGATTGCGGGCTACCGTGCTGACGAAAAGCTTACCCATCGTATCCACATCATCCTGGATCGCGGCACGGGCCTGATCGGTCAGTTTGACGTAAGGATTGCTTTCGGCTTTGCGGTCGCCATAGGTAATGATGGTTACCGCCAGGCCATCTTCTTTAATCCGCTGTGACCAGTCACAGTGAATAACGATGACGCCAACAGACCCCACACCGCCAGTGCGCGGGACGTGTATGCGATCGGCAGCGCTGGCAATAGCATAAGCCGCTGAATAGGCATTTTCGGTCAGGATGGCGTGGATCGGTTTAGAACCGCGGGCGTGATAAATCTCGTCCACCAGGTCAAAGCAACCGGCAACCTCCCCACCAGGTGAATCAATATCCAGGCAAATACCTTTCACCTCCTGATCATTCATTGCTGTGAGGAATGATTGCCGGATACCGTCATACCCTGTCATGCCACTGTATGGGCGTAACGATCCAAGTTTTTGGACCAGCGTTCCCTGCACGGGTATGATCGCTACGCCATCCACCACGTCATAACCAGTATCCTGCTTTCGGGCCTTTCGGGTGAAGGTGTCGTCATCGCCCATCCAATCCGATGCCAGGGTGTTGATGCGGGTTATGCCGAAACGGTCCATCATGGCAGCCATGACCACTTCGGCTTTTTGCGGGTGAAGCGCCAGCGGCGTATTAAACAGTCGCTGCGCCAGATGCGGTAAATTCACTCTGCCTCCGGATCTTTTATTGTTTCTGGAGCTAACATTTCGGCCTGTGCCCAGCTTGGAAGTGGAAGCCCACGCTCTTTAAAGGCGGCAATTTCACGCTGCCGCTGATCCAGCATTTCTTCCCAGTCTTCGCCTGCGTTTTCCGCTGCTTCCATTTCCAGCGTTGAAAGGCCTGCATCCATTCCGAGGATTGCGCCTTTCTTCTCTGCTACCGGATCCACCCAGCCACGTCCCGGCCCCATCCAGCGAGCACGACAATAAGCAGCCCTAGCGTCGAGAAAATGCGGCGCGCCGGCTGGCAGCGGTAAATCTTCCGTATCATGGATTTCTTCGATAAACGCAGAGAGGATCGGCTGGGCAAACCCCGCAGAAAAGTCATCACGCCGACGAGTCAGCGTTTTCCATGCTTCCAGCATCGCAGAACGGGCGGAACTGTAGTTAACATCTGACCAGTCCTGTGTTACCTGCTGGGTAGAAAGCCCCGTGGCAGCAGCAATATTGCGTAAAGCAGCGCTTTCGAATACTTCAAAGTTGCTGTGCGGGCGCGCAGCATTGACGGCTTTGACATCCTCACCGGGGTACAAAATCGGCATTCTAGCGCCATTTTGCAGAGAAATTCGGCGATCTTTATGAAAATCAACACGGCCATCTTGGTAAGCACCAATACTGGTGTCGTCGAAGGCTTCCCCCATCGCTGCTTCAACCATCTGCGGATCGTACGGCGAGGTGATGTAAGCACCGAAGACCGCATTCAAAATCGCCGCTTCCAATTCTGTCTGGTCATACTTGATGAGCATTTTCAGGCGCTGAACGACCGGTGTTAGCATGCCGTTACCCCGATGCTGAGCACCACGCTCATGATCATAATCGTGCACCACATGTGGCCGCCCCCAGTCGGTTTCCCTCGGGATACGCCGCCAGGTCATCGTTTTGGCTCCGCTCCACCAGTCGCCGATATGCGCCTCACGGATGTGGTATGCCACCGGTGCACCATCACCATCAATTTCAACACCACCGCGGATGTTGGGCATATCAAAGTTTTGTTGCGGGTTGCTTAGGCGATCAGGGTCAACGATCTGCACTGTTGTTGCATAGCGGCCTCGCCCGCGGCCAAGCCGGTCGGGACGGTATTGCAGGATCGCCAACGCATCCCCATCAATAAGCTTGTGACGGAAACCCAACCGCAGCATTTGAGACACGGTCTGTTTCCGCTCAACATCACAAAAACGGCCAGGGTCATCCTGCGCCCATGACCGCCAGTGTGCCTCTATAACCTTGCCGTATTCATCCGCCCAGGTTGCGTCGAATGCACTGTTGCCAGTCATCAACGCCAGCATGCGGTAATCAGGTTTCAGGATGGGGCGAAAGTTCGCGCCAACGGCGTTATCCAGCACCCTGGTGATACTGCCACTGGCCCACCCGTCATTACGCGCCAAATCCCGCACGCGGGAGACAATGCGATCGCGGTAGATATTGATCTCATTATCTGGCGACCACAGCGCTGGCTGCCAGTTTGCCAACTGGTCACTGAATGAGTCAGCCGCATCGTAAGGAACTCGACTGCCGCCCACCAGCATGGACGCCTTTGACCTCGACGGAGCGAGTGGTTGCCCATTTGGGCCTAAAATCTTGATGTCACTCATCAGAATCTAAACCTCATAGGCCGACGCGGGCGGGGAACAATACCCAACTGAGCCTGCAGCAACTGGATCAGCGCCATCAAGTCAGCTATAGAGGATTGCTGGTAGGAAACAGAACGTGTGCCATCACCCTGCGTATAAGAAAACGACACACCACGGGATCCGGCAGCCAGGTCAATATATGCCTGCTGCGCCTTTGCCAATGCGGCCTGCAATTGCTCAGGCGTCATCGCACCGGCCAGCAGGCTAGTGTTAGGGTTAAACATAGGGATCCTTAAGATGGCAAAATTTGAGACAGGCGTTTGCGTTTTGGCTTATCAGGCTCTTCAATAATGACACCCGGCAACCGTAAATCTGGCTTACTTTCAGGTTCCTCTGGCGGCGGCAATAAACGATCTGGGTTGGTAGATATTAGGTTTGCCAATGCGTTCAATTTAAAACCCATATGCAACAAGCCGCACAGTGCACCATAGCCATAAACGCGACAGTCCAGCGCTTCGTTAGCCCTGCCTGCAGGCAATTCCCAAACGCTATACCGTTGGCCGGCTGCCTCTTTCATCACCAAACGCTCGGCAGTCAACTGTGTGAAGTAACCGATGTCACGATCGGTGGAGTAGTGCATGTAGCCTGGGCCAGGGTTTTCTATATGTAGTCGCGACCGAACCGAGTCCTTCGCCGAGTTAACACCTAGGATTATCGGCCTGTACTGGCTCTTGCTCCGCGCCGTTGGCCGCTTGTTAGGCCAGATCGGTGAACGTTTACCTCCTGTCGCAGATTCCCCCTTGATTGCCCAAACACGGCGACCTAGGCGCGCCTTGGCAAATTCATACACCTTTTGGGTATGGTTGCCACCGGAGTCATGGCATGCGGCCATAATCTTGAAACCCCGGCCATCGGCTCGGCGCCATATTTGCTGCAGGTAGGCATCTAAGCGTGTCCAGGGTTCTGCAGTTTCCAGATCTCCCTCTATGACGTCATATGCCACCGACCAACTTTCCTCGTCCTTACCCCATCCGATCACTTCAATTTCAAGGCGATCTGCCTGTGTATCAATGCCAGCAGTGAGAACCGCGACACCATCAGGAACCTCGGCTTCAAAAACCTCGCGCCTGGCAAGCAGGACATCAACCGGAAGAAGCTTTCCATAGTTTGGACGGTGTGGCAGCCCCATCTGGGTATTCCACCAAGCAAGCTCTTTATCAGGGTCGCCTTTGGCGCGCAGGTACTTTTCCGCAATATCGGAGGGTTTATCTTTTTGCCATGGGCTAAATAGCTTTGATGCCTGGTACCCGGCGTGGATATTGTCCACCCCTAAAGCGCCACAAGTAGGGCAAACAGCACGATGCACCGCGTGGCGATCGGATGCTGACCACTGCCATACCCGCCCCACTGCGGTCTGATCGTCGGTATGCCAAGCTTGCTCATAAATATTTAATGGGACATGGCGCTGACCGCAACATTCGAACGGCTTGGTTTGATGCCACTGAATTGTTCTCAGCGCCCGGAGGCGTTCACCTTCAGACCAGCCGGCACCACAGCTTTCACAATAAAGCATCGCCGCTTTTGTATTGTGCTTATCCCCTTCAGATGGCCAATGGACATGTTTAAAGAAATCAGGAAACTGGCGATGCCCGCAGTGAGGACAGGCAATCGAGGCTCGACGTTGATCGGAGTCCGCATAGCTGGCCGCAATTCGGCTTTCGTCCTCTACCGTCGGCGAACACGCACGAACAGATAACCAATTAAGGCCAAAAGTAGCGGTGCGTTCTTCAGCCAAGGTAATAGGATCCCCCTCACGGGTAATCGGATATTTATCAACCTCATCAGCAAGCAGAACGCGGATCGGTCGCCGCGCCAGGTTGTCTGGACTACCAGCACCAGCCAGGGCAAGAAAGCCACCCGTGAATGATTTATACAGCAATGTCTCTTTCGAGTTTTTCTGCTTATTACCGCCGACCAAGCGCCTTAACGCCGGGGTAACCCTTATCAGCGGGGTGATACGCTCTTTGGAAAATTGCTCTGCCGCGTCCTCTTTGGGTTGGAGCAACAGCATCGGGCAAGGATCAAGATGAGCAAAATAGCCAAAGAGGTTTTCCAGCAATGCCGTTTTCATGAGCTGGGTACAACACATCACCGTGATGATGTGAACCCCTGATTCTGTGGCGGCCAGCATGGGGCCACGGGCAATCTCTACTGTCGATGTATCCCAGTCCCCAGACGTACTTCCTGCCTCTTTCGCCAACTTACGGAATTCGTCAGCCCAGTCAGGCACACTGATCCGGGGTGGAGGGGTCCAGGCCTTGCGAATGCTTAGGGTTAATCGATCATGTTTCGTCTGTGTTAAATTCGGGTTCACCAAGTCCGGAGATGTGTTTATGGACATGTTCTATTAACACCTCGGTCATTCTATCGGCGGGAACATCCAGATCAGCCGCCATCAAAGGTGCTACCCTAGAAGGCCAGTTCATCCAGGCATCTCGCTGTGCTCGAAAAGCTTTAAATAAGACATCTTCGGCTACAGACAGATCCACCAATTGCCCATCCTCTTTTTCGAACTCCAGCTTTGTTAATAACGCCAAATAGTTCTCTTTTACTCTGCTGGCTTCTTCCCGAGACATCTCTGCGCCGAATGCCAACATGATCTGTTTTACAGTTGCTTCCGTGCTGTCATCGTCAGTTGGAGCAGCCGAAGCGATAACTGGCTTTTTCTTTGCAGCATTTTTCGCCCGCGGATCTTTGCTATCACGCAAAGCGGCCAAGGCTTTATCGCTCGCCTCAACGTCGATTAATTCACCATCGAGAACAATATATTTGCCCGCTTTAATCCAGCGCCCGACGGTCTTGCGATCAACACCGGCATGCTTGGCATAGTCAACTTGCGTCATCGTGGTCATGGGACATTCCGCATCAATGGGACATTGGGACATCGGTGTGGGACATTTTTTGTGTCCCACACCGATGTCCCACCCGGAAAATCAGGTAAACGCCGCTGGGATGCGGGTTAGCGAGAAATCCACCTGTGGGACATGGGACACAAAATGAAAAATATTTAGCTGGTGAAACTGCACGGCGCGCAATGCCCGTGCTTTACAAAAGTGCTAGGAAGGACCCATTTTTTTCTGGAGGCCCAGAGGGGGCAGCCTGGCATCACTTCGCCGTTTGCATCGCGTCGGCCATTGCCCTGCTCAGTTCTGTCGGCATCAATGCACTGGCCATAGCTTGTGCCCGATCGAAGTAACCAAGTGTTGGCTTGACCGGCAGCGCATCACCAAACTGGATCAGCAGCTTTGGCGCTGGCATCTTCATGCGTGGCTGCCTTGTACCGTTGGCAGAGCGCTTACGCCGCTTCTTACCCTTCTTGCCTTTCTTGGCCTTGGTACGTTGCCACACGCCGTTTGCACCACCGACTTCCCCAACGAACACATCAGCCTTAGCCTTGAGTTGGCTCATCTTGTTTCGCGTTAGGTTGCCGTACTTGTTCAGCTTAATGCTCTTGGGGTTTAGCAGTGCCTGGCTGTTCAGCTTATGTTGACCACCAAACTCGAATGGCTCCAGGTAGCTGGCAGCGGTATCCATCACGAACACCTTGGCAGTGAGGCTGTTTTTTCGGGCACCAAACGATCGAACAGAATTGACGGTAAACGGTGTTGGATTATCCAGATGGCGCTGAAATGCAACTTTCTCAGCAGCCTCGATCTTTCTGGCAACACTGGTCAACGCCTGCGCAGTAGCAAAAGGCACCTGTTTTTTAATCTTCTGTAGCTGTGCTGACAGTTCTTTTATTCCAGCCATACGTTACCTACTAGGAATAATTAATTTAAAAACAAGGTGGCAATCATTACAAAAAGGGCTGTTATAACCTCAGCCCTGAAATAATCAGATGCAGCATCAACTGAAATCACAAGGTGGTTATATGTTCTTTAGAAGCATTTGAAAGATATACAAGACTTCCTTCATTACCATTTAAAACCCGTTGTCTTGCTGAGTTTATTTTCAAACCACCTAAAACAAAACCACCTACACCGGTCAAAACAGTCGTTACCGCATCTGTCAATGATGCAGCAGTGTATGCAGATAATGCCCCCGTAATGATACTATTGACATCTGTTTCATATGATGCTGTGACATTCATTTTAAACAGAGTTTTCCATCCTTCGTTATTAAGAGTGTTGATATCATCTATAGCTTTAACTAGTCCGGAGTAAGCGGATGCTCTGGCTAAGTGAAAGTCATGAGATGTCATAACTTCTTTATATAACTCTTCAAGATATACATGCAAAGCTGATAGTTCATCAGCACGCCTTAATTTAAATTCCAATATATCACATAAAGGTACATCACTTCCTGGGACAGGTAGGGCGTTGGTAATCTCCAGCCTTAACGTATCCTGTAATTTTGACTGTTCATTTGTTGATACGAAAGTATCGCCTTTTTGATGCAAACGCCAATCTGTTCCTTTCTGCTCTTTTCTTAAATAATCCAGCAAGCCAGACTGAGAGCTCAAAAACTGGTTAGGGATATCACCTGAGTGTATAGGGTATTTAATTGGTAAGATGGGTCGCTCTATCACCCCGCATGATATCAATTCTTCCTCATTTGGAATTGGAAAATGGAACATTTCCATATTACTTATGATTATCGAATCCCAGTATAAAGTATAGTAGTTGATATCAATGGCGGATAATTCATCTCTAGTAGTGAAGCCATTCCCATTTGATATTTCTTTAAAGGAACAAGGAAATGTAACAATGCCTCTTTTCATTAATTCTCTTCCATTTTAAGATTGAATGAAAGATGAGCATATCATTTACCTCATTCCTCAGGTAGTCCTATACGCCACCGATTTATCGTTCCCACCTGCCTAGCGCATATCAAAAAAGCTGTTTGCAGCGCCAAGGTGTAGCTCACCGTCTCGTCCTAGGTATAGATGCTCTGTAATGCTACTTTCGCCCGTTATCCCTCTTCCACTTAATCACCCCTTCGATGCGAGATGCGCACACGTCCAGCTCGTTCTGCGCCACCTGCAGCGCCAGCACGGCTTCACCGAACGTGGTACCGGTAAACAGGGTCTGTTCGCATTGTTGAAGCAGTACAGCGGGCGGGTACACGTAGATCAGCTTAGGGGGCGCTGGCGGGGGTGGCGTTCTTACCCCGCAGGATGTCGATAACATCATCAGGCAAGCGCTGATTGCTATAGTCGCTATGCTCCAGCGCCTGGCGTAATTTTCCGTTTTCAGCATCGGCCTTGGCCCTCTTCTGCTGTTCGATCTTCAGTTGCTCCTCGGTCGCTCGCCGGTCAGCGTCGATTGACCCTTTTAGCGCGGTGATGGTTTCATCACGATCTGACACCGCCTTGTTGAGGTCTTTGTTAGCCTTGCTAAGCTTCTGGTTTGCCTCATTAGCATTATCGAGCCTGTGGTTCAGTACAGCGCTAACCGCGCCCAGACAGATAACCAGCATCACAACGCCAATCAGGCCGTAGCGTGTAAGTGGATTCATGCTAGGCGACCCCCAGCCGATTTGTACTGTGCAAGCAGTCGATCCAATTTATGCTCTGGCTGACCATAGTTAGCTCCGGGAAGTGACGCCCAGATGTTCCGGCATTTACTGATGGCCAACGTGATGTTGCCAGCTTCAATATCTGGAAGCGCTCGGCGCTCTTTAATAAGCTGGATAGCCCAACGATCTTGAGATTCAGGTCCGAAATCAGGCAACTTGAGCAAATTCCGGTAATGCCCCCAGTCTCGCAGCATATGTTGGTACCTGCCGGAGGCGTTCGATGTCAGCCCCTTGCTGTTGATCACCTTCGAAGGTCGGCCTTTATTGAAAGGATGGTCAGAGAAATCGGTGAACACTTCTGGCTTTTTATCAATTCCAGTCACGATAACGTCATAGCCGTTGTTCTTGGTTGCCGGGCTAGTTGATGTCCCTTCCGACCAGGCCAACATATCGAGGAACGCCCGGAGATTATTGCTAGTTTGCATTCGAGTCTCCCGTTCCCCTGCGGGCAATCCGCAATACAAACTCCCTGATAGCTGACAAACCGATCATACCGATCATGCAGCTGACGAATATTTCAATCTTACCAGCGGCCACAGTCGCCATAGCACCATTAAGCCAAGGAATGGAGTGAACCAGAAACACGATAATTGGCGCGATGGCCGGGCTGATTGATACGGCGACAATCCCGCAAACAACCCCTTCCCCTATTCCTGCGCGCAACTTACCACCGCCCCAAACAACTCGGCGAAATGCCACTATAAAAGCGACGATAAACCCGTTAATGCCTGGGGAATGGTGGTAATAGAACGCAACAAGTGCTGTGAGCCAACTTGGATCTTTTTCAGGCATTTTCATGACCTCCCCCTGCCGGGGCTCAGCCCGATCATCGGGTGGTGTAAAGGGGTTAGCCGCCCGCCGTAGTCACTCTGCGATAAGTAATGTTCGATGTGATTGACTGTTTTGGCGGGAGGCTAAATGAAAAAGGCCACGCATAAGCGCAGCCGTTCTGCCAAGAAATTGGCTGGGTATTACTCAGATTGTGATCCTGCTTATCTCGGTCCTGGTTCGCTGGAATATGTAAGACCAGTTCCTATCCTCGCTTACAATTGGCGGAGGCTTGCCAGATTTGCCACACTCCGCAGTGGCCGCGCCCATGCCCTTGGGCATATGTCGGGGTCGTTTCAGACTTCCCCCAACTGTAACCGGTGTGCAATTGGCCATCACACTGTACTACCGGGACTGATTCGCTCATTAACCCTAACGCGGAGAATCACTCCGGCTCCCTATTTAGGACTCGGGACCACATCATGACAGTGGCTTGCGCGCCTTACGGCTCGTGCGGTCTATCCGTTTATGGATGCATATATCGGTCTCCAACCTCCAGAAACGACAAGACCCCGCCGAAGCGAGGTCCTTTGCACCAATTGCAATATTGGCAAAATATCAAAATCACATTAAATATGGCTTATTTTGTTCGGTTTTGCAAGCATCATGATGCTAAATGTTTTGATCGTGATTTGATCCTCTTATCTGCTGTCCACTTTAATGATCCCGCATCCAATGCTTCCACAAGGGATAGCATGGTATTCCAGTGCCCGCCGTAGGTTTCAGACCAGGTTGATTTGCTCACCCCTGATAGCTCCGCCAACTTCGTGTGGCTGTATTCCTTTGGATGCCCTTTTATCTCACTGGCCACGACCTGCACGGCCAGCAGCGTCAGGCTCTGCATCCGGAGCTTAACCTTTTTGCTGATCTTACCAGGGCACTGGGCTGAAAATTGCGCCCAAATATAGGGCACCACCAATAACTGGTTATGGTGATAGCTATAGTCGCCATAGCAATACCGGATCCACGCTTCCTGATGCGTCTCAAGAACGGAAATCGCCCGGCGCCATGAGCTAGTGCAATATGTCAGCTCTTCAATCGGCGGGAAGGGTTTCGCACGGGTGCGGGTCTCCGGGCAATGAATAGGATCGGTATCTGGGCAAACCTTGCGGTTGCCGACTATCACAGTACGGTGGCGCTGGCGTTTGAACCGCGTGGTGTGCGCCAGTGCCGCACCCTCGAATGCTGCCAGTTGTCCTTTGGTCATCCCGTGGATATCGGCCAGGGCCAACGATACAGCGCCGCGAACATACTCCAGATATTGCTGATTCATTTTTTTGCCCCGCGCTTGTTTGCTGTGACGATTGCCCCGATGCCGTACGCCCGATCGAGCGTTCTGGCCAGGTGATAGAGTTGACTACCGTGTTCCGCCTCCCATGCCGCCACATCGTCATGCAGCTTGTTGTGGCACTCCCTGGTGAGAGGAATGGCGAAAATATCGTGTGGTTTGGTGCCGGTACCGCCGAATCCCTGATCGATGATGTGGTGCGGGTCATCCGCCGGGCGCCCACAACCACAACAGCACACCTGCGATTTAACCCACTGGGTATACTTCTCGCACTCCCAGCGCTTCATCTTCGGTCGCAGCATAAAGCCCGCTGGTGGCTCGGGATCGACATCGACCGCCAGCACCGGCTTAATCTGCTCTACGTAGTCATTGATGATTTCCGCCGGCGCCCGTTCCCACACAATATCCGCCTCTTTCCGGGTGCCGGTAGGTACCTCGGCTGGTGGCAGGCGCAAAGAGAACCTGGCTACGGATTCCGGCAGCAGATCGGAAACCTGCGTCATAACGGCCCACCAGCACAGCTCCGGAAGGCTCAACTGGTGGTTTTCGTCAAAGCGGAAATGCGTGCGGGCCCGGAACAAGACGAAATCCGCCACATTCCGGGCTGCCAGCGCATCAAGTGCCGGTAGCGTCTGATTGGCAATAGCGTGCTCATGGTGCCAGCACAAGCGAACAGCGCCGACGCCGTACCGCAGCGTGCTCATGTTCCGATCGTGATAATCGTCAGCGGGCGCATGCCACTGGCACTCATTCGACCGTTCTAGCCAGTCCACCAGCGCATTAATGCCACCAGCAGCAGCCAGAACCCGCTTATTGGAGAAGAAAGAGAAAAGGCGCTGATCGGCGGCTAAGTGCTGGCTGGTCACTGGCACCAGACCAGATGGTAGTGGTTTAAGCTCATCTGGTTCACTGACGACCAACAGCCGCGCCCGACCAGTGAAGTAATGGAGCAGTTCACGACCAGGGCGCAGCATTACCACGCCCAGATCACGCTGCAGGTAAGGAGTGAGCAGCATCTTCATGCAGCCACCTCCCGGCGCGGTACACACATTTCAGGCAGATTGGCACGTACCAGCGCCTCGGCGAACGGCGGCGGTACCGCATTGCCACAGCGGGCTACTTGTTTATCCTTCGCGTATTTCTTGCCCTTATAGTCCTGGTCGATGATGTACCAAGCCGGGAAGCCCTGGGCGGCGTAAAGCTCATGCGGTTGCAGCATGCGCATGCCGATATCAATGATCTGGTAATCCACACCTTCGACAGTGACCAGGCCAAAGCGATGTTTAGTGGTGACCGTCTGTAATGGCTCATCAGCAGCGTGCCCAATGTTAGTGCCGTAATACTTCAGCAGGAAGGCGCGAACCTCACCGAAGTGATTGCCACCGGCGGTTACCGTCTGCAGAGGTGCGGTAACTTCTTGCCCGATATTGGTGCCGCGCATCTTGATGAGGTTGGATGTGATCAGGGCGTGGTGATCGACGGTTGTCACTGTGTGTGCCGGTTCAGCAAGATCAGCGCCGGGGCCGGTATAGTTGCCGCCAAAGTGTTTGGCCAGGAATGCGGATACCAGTGCATGTTTATTCCCACCTGCAACCACTGTGCCTAATGGCTTATGCAGATCCAGAGATCGGGGTGCTTGCCCTTCTCTTTCGCCATAACCAACCTGAACCAGTGAAGGAGCCACCACCAGGTGCTCTGCTTTAGTCGTGACGGTTGTCAGCGGTTTATCTGCCTCATAGGCCAGGCGATCACCACCAAAGCCTGTCTGGCCAATCCGGGCAATGACTGGCGCAATAACACAGGAATGGTTTGTATTGCACAGCGTATGCATCGGCTGATCTACAGATCGCGGTTTCGCGGAGTATTTAGGGCCGCCAGCGCCAGCGATAAACGGCGTCAGTTTTGCCTCAACCATTCCCAAAGCATGCCCGTTACCGCCTGGGCGTTCTGAACTGCCCGCGGTGATAGTGGAAAGCGGTTCGTCACATTCTTGGCCGGTGGCTCCGGTGCGGAATTTGGTGATGTGTGGCGATACCAGCGCATAGCCAGGTGATTTAGTGATCGTCTGCAAAGGCTCATCAAGCGGCTGCCCGCGGAAACAGTTGTAGACCGTTTTAGTGCTTGTGTGGTTGCACTTGACGATAAACGGTGCTGGGCTGTCGATCACAAAGCGCTGGATGCCTCGGGCAATGCGGCGCAGGGTGTTCTCCGCCAGCGGGCGCTTACGCTCGAAGATGCTCGGGCACGGGATAGACCAATCAATGCACTCTGCCGCGGTGCGCCATGGCTTTAACTTGCCGCTCTGGACCTCAAACGATTTAGGATCCCCGTGGGTAGGCTCTGGCCAGACAATTGGCCGCCCGTCGCAGCGCATCAGCATGAAGAAGCGTTTACGGATGGTTGGCGCACCATAATCACAGGCCCGGAGCTCACGGTAATCGACAACATAACCCAGACCGGCAATCAGGCGGCGGTGATCGTCACTACCCTCTTCAATGCCCAAAATGTCGCAGCATTCGGCCAGCGCCGGGTGATCTGCTGCTATGCCGGTGGTCAGCATTGCCACAAACCCTGCGAAAGTCTCCCCTACTCGGTCAGGGCATGGGAAATCATTGCCGTTCTCGTCAGTGACAAGCGGTCCCCACGTCTTGAACTCCTCCACGTTTTCCATCGGAATAAATCTAGGGTTTACCCTTAAAATCCAGCGGATGATGATCCAGGCAAGGCCGCGAATCTCTTTTTTAACCGGCGCGCTGCCCTTTGCCTTGCTGAAATGACGGCAGTCGGGGCTAAACCATGCTAAGCCTACTGGCCGCCCAGCGGTCGCGGCAACAGGGTCGATGTCATACACCGACTCGCAATAGTGCAACGTCTCGGGGTGATTGGTTTCGTGCATCGCAATGGCGTTTTCGTCGTGGTTGATCGCAATGTCCACACTGCGGCCAGTCGCCATCTCAATGCCGGTACTTGCCCCGCCGCCACCGGCAAAATTATCTACTGTGAGTTCCCGGATCATGCTGTTGCTCCCATTGCGGCGGTTAAATTAGTTGCGGTCTGGATGATTTCTTCGGCTGACGTGCCTTCCAGTTTCAAGCGGTTGATGTGGCTACGCAGTTTGTTCTGCAGGTGCTCCGGCAAACTGCTGGCGGTGGCCACCTTGTCAAACAGGAAATTAACTTCCTGCGGCCAAACGGTGTTGGCAGTTTCCGGCTGAATATTTTCTGAAATATTTTGGTGTTGGATTTGTGGTGCCAAGCGCTCGGCCTCGCGACGGATCTGCGCCATAAAGGCTTCCCCCATATTTTCCAACTGGATGCGGCTCACATAGCTGGTGGCCGGGCCATTCCATGCCTTGTCGAACACGGCGATCGCACCGGCAAAGAATGCGCCGGTGGGCACCTGCTTTGCATTCGCTGGCACAAACCACTTCGGCACATCAAACCCAACACGGCCCCGGATGAAAGCGACATGATCAGCATGCTCTGGCCACCAAGTTTCTGAGGTTGCTGCTTTGATCAGGAAAACATACCGGCCACCCAGTTCACGCATAGCCATCGCGTGGGCCATGATGTGCACCATGCCGGTGATGTACTGATCTTCGTGCTGCTGGGCGCGGGAATATGGCGGGTTGCCAAATGCTGCACCATGCAGCTCTGCCAGCTTTTCTGACCAGTTCTGGGTTAAGGCGTTATCTTCGGCGGTGTAGTACGCCGGGCACTTGCTGTTTTGGCCATCAGTGAACAGGTCCAGTACAAGCGGCCCGAACATGGCATTGATACCCCAGAACAACGGATCGGGAGTGCACCACTGATCGCCAACTTCTTTCAACATGTGCTCTGGCTTGGCGCGCATCGCTGCGAGATTTTCACAATAGAAATTCATCCTGCCAACCTCCCCAGATCGTTCTCACTGGCCTGAGCCACGGCTTGTGCCCAAATGCCTGTCCATGCCCGGCGGGCGTCGTAGTCGGTCATGCGACCCAGGGAACCAGCCATTTTCTGGGCTATCTCCTCGATCTCGTTACGTGGCTTCCGGCGCTGGGTCACGATGCGCAGATAGGCATCATCGCGGGCGGTGGTGTCCACCTTCTCGACTTTCGGCAGGTCGTTGGCCCGTTCTTCCTTGACCGACAGGTAGCATTCCTCTTTGATCAGGTAGTCGAAATCCTTCTTGCGCCATGTTTTGCCGCTTGAGGTGTCTGGGCGGTCTTCCAGCATCCAGCGGCACTTCTTGGAGATGTAACGCAGGTAAGCGCCCCACTTCTCAATGTTCAGGTCGTAGTCTTTCCACAGCTTGCGCAGCTTTCCGCGGCGCTTATCCGTCATTTTGAGAACAACAGGCAGTTCGGGCAGCGTGTCGTGGAAGGTTTTCAGCACAGCCTCATAATCGATTTTTAAAGAATCGGCCTGCGGTTCGTCGGCTGGCGTAGCCAGTTGACCAACAGGTTTTATTACTGATGGATCTTGTTTTGAATTTACTGACGGATCGTATCCAGATTCTGGAGGGTCAAAAGCCTCGTTTTTGCCGGATTCTGAGGGGTCAGTTTTTGAGGTATCAAATTTTGATGTGTCAGATTTTGAGGTATCAGATTCTGGAGGGTGAAAGTTAGCAGCAGCTCGCAGCTTCTCTACGTTCAGTTGGGTCATGCTTGAGGTGTTGCGGTTACCCTTGCGGCGCTGCTGGCGGCTAATCCAGCCCTCTTCCACAAGCTTTGCCAGTGCTGCGCTTACCGTGCTCTCGCTCGCGCCGATCTGCCGGGCAATGGTCTTGGTGGAAGGCCAGCATAAGCCCTCATCAGACGAGAAATCAGCCAGGCGTGCCATGATGGCCACCATGGATAACTTCATGCCCGCCGCCGCGCAGCCGTCCCACACGAATGCGGTTAATTTTGTGCTCATACAACAACCTCAGTAAAACGAGTCCGGAAGATAATCAGCGGGCTGGCGCATTCCCACTCGTAACCCGGACGGCGGTATATCACTCTCTGCGTATCACGTTCGAAGCGGATCACGTTTACGGTGATTCCGTGCTGATCGCGGAAAATTCGGTTTAATTCCTGGATGTTCTCGGCCATATCAGTTGCTCCTCAATTCTGAGGCGTAGCGATCGGCGATCCACTGGATGCCGCGTGGAGTTACGCGGGTTTGGGTATAGGCGTGGCCAAAATCAGAGGAACCCGTTTTTACAGTGAACAGGCCATCACGCTGCTTGAGCGCTTGCGGTAGAAGGTTGCCAGACTGACGGAACAGAACCTTGTCACGCACCAGGGCCTCAATCATTGCCTTCTCAGGCATATCTAGTATTTTGGCCGTTTCACGTAGGCTCTTGGCACCCGCGGCATCAACGTAGTGGTCCACGAAGGCCACCTTCGGTGCATCGGCCTGCACCTTCTGTTCTAAGGCTGCGTTCTGCTCTGCCATATCGGCGGCAAGGCGGAGAGCCTCAGGGAGAGATTGAGGAACAGCTGGTGCTGAAGCGCTTTCCAGTTCCTGCCAGCGATCGACTACAGCGGCTGTGAACTGGGGGGATAGCCGGGCGACGAGAACCAGAGAATCGCGTTTGTTGAACCGGTACCCGATATAGGTGTTCCCGTTATGGTCAAATTCGAACTGCGCCAACGGCGCGGTTAAAAGACCAGCAGTTGCCAGGCGGTCAGCCGAACGCTTCACGTCACCGTGTTTACTCTGAACCAGCACCGCAATTTCACGGCTGCTCATTGTTGGCGTTACCGAAGTGATCAAGGTATTCATACGCCCTCCTGTTTACGCGCCAGCCACTTACCGTTATCTACCACCCAGCACGCAAACTGGTAGTTGCTGGTGACCCACTGGCCAAGTACATTGACCTCATACCGGAACGACGCCGCAGAATTATCGCCAGGCATTGCCCGGCAGCGTATTTGCGGTACTGTTGAATTTCTGGTTACAATGCTCATGCGATTTATTTCTCCACACACTGATTTAATTCGCACCCGACGCCCAGAGGCTGCAACCTTTGGGCGTCAACCTTTCTGGCCCTTGGCTTTTTTGCCAAACAGCGCCAATATCGCTCTAACCTCGGCATCACGCGCTTGCAGATGCTTGCGGTGATAGCGCATGATTTCATCGGCTTCTTTCTCATCAATAACCCCATCAGAAAGCGACTCCTGGATGATTTGATCCACATGGCCGCGACGTGCCGCCGTGCGAATGCTTTTGCTGAACAGCTCTACCTGGTCCAGTTCTTCGAACACAGGGATCTCGACCACCAGCAACCCACGGCGCCGGGCAAAATATTCCGTAAGCAAGTTGGTGCCCGAAATATCCTCCATGGCTTCCAGCTCACCGACCTCGAAGAAGCGGCAACCGTTCTTCTCATACAGATTGTTGGTGAAGGTGGTATCCGTCATGCCCAACGCACCAGCCATAGCCGAACGACCACCAGCAACTGCCTTGCACATGCTCTTCACTACGTCTTTCAAGTTTTGCTCTACCATGTTGTTTTCCTTTTGGTAGTTACGTTCATTGAACCATCGGGGTAGTCTTCGCCCGAGACTTAAATTTGTTTGGGAAATGGCTAGTTTTATAAATGTCAGGCCGCAGTTTATGTGGATGAATCCCTGTTTTTTCAGCCCATTTCAGAGCCTTTCCCACAGGGACCAATCGTTTTCCATTCACCACATCACCCAAGGCCTTCTCGTATGCAGTAGTCTCTCCTAGCAGCACACAAAGCTCTTTGAGGGTAAGTTTTTTCTCTTGCTTAAATTTCAATAAAGGGGTCATTTTGGTTTCTCATGGTCGCAAATCTCGGAGTTAGTATCCGCATAAATTCCTCAATAGTCAACAGAACGACATTCCGCGATGTGCGACCATGTTAGAAAGTAACCAGATAGGTAATTAATTTATGCATTGGTATGAACGAGCCAGAGATCTGGCCGCTCAACAGAAGGTGTCTCATGAAGCCATTGCGGAAAAAATTGGCAGAGGGAGATCAACTGTTAGCGGTTGGTTGAGCGGTGATAGAGAACCGAAACTCGATGAGATCAACATGCTTGCAAAAGCATTGGGCGTTTCTTCGCGATGGCTGCTTTTTGGCGACCCTGAAGATTTTAAGCCTATTGAAAAAACCACTCCTAGAGACGAGGTTCTTGTACCACTATGGAACAAAGACGGTCAGACAGATGAAGTGATAACCGCACCGGCGGACGTTGGCCTGAATAATCGGGCATATATCATTGAAAAAGATAGTGGTTGTGATGTTGCCCCAGCCGGAACAAGGGTTATTGTCAACATTAAATTAAACCCTGTATCAAACGACTATGTTGTTGCGAAAATTCAAGATGAGATCTCTGTTTTTAAATACTTAGAAGTTGCCGGAAAGAAATTTTTAGGTGTTGATGAACCGCGTGTCCCTTTAATAGAGATAGGTGCTGGCGTAGAAATGATCGGCGTCGCTATCTTCTTGAGCAGAAAAATTCGCAACTGATTTTCAACCTGCGGGGATTGTTCTTCGCGGGTAACCTCCTCATACAGCCCTCCTCCAACTCGCTTGAGTTCGAATATCGCCATGAAATCCCCCGTAAACCAATGACTTGTTTTTAAGTCATTGATTAAAAACATTCAAAACACCATATACTGTATATTTATACACGTGTTTATAGCGGTTTACAAATTTTTTGCCTAATCCGCTTGCTCCGCAATTCGCGACAGCATATAGTTTCCTCATATCGCGACCTTCTTCAATTCAGAGAGTCGCAAACTTGATTACCAAAGGGCAGCGTGATGAAAGCTTACCAGTGCACAACAGACCTTTTTGGAGACGTCGATCTGGGCATCAAAAATGCTGTCCTGATGTGCGTTGAGGGCCCAGCGGCTGCCACCAAAAAACTGTGTGGCCAACTGGCTAAAACCTTCGTCAGCGCCGGGTATGAAGAATACGGCGAAAAGGCTGGCGATCTGGTGGTGTTCTTCGTCGTTAAAAAATCCGGTGTGTCTGCGTTCGTGGACGCGGCAACCCAGAAAGGAGGCGCCCGTGTTGAAGCATAAAATGTGGACCTTCGAAATGAAGGGTGACCAGTTCTTCTTCACCGAGTTTGTAGACGGTCGCGAAGTAGCAACGCATGGCCCGGTGGACAAGGCAGCAGCCTCAGTGTTGGCGGTCAGCATCATCCAAGGCTTTCAGCCCCCTGCTCTGTTTGCAGAGGTTGAAAGTGAGTAAGGGCGTCCAATTAGCGGTGATACTCAGCGTGGCGTTAGGCACTGCGTTCCTTGCCATCCTGGTGATGGCTGTAATTATCGATACCGCCGGGTAACCGACCCATAACGGCCTGCTCACTCGCCCTTTTCATTAATTTTGGAAGCGGTGGAGGTAGCACTCATGAGTGAGCAGACCGTTGTGGAATCGGTTGGTGGTATTCGGGGCGTTGTCTGCCGACCACCACAACCCAATGCGAACCGTAGGGCATTTCAACCCTACCGTAGCATGTACGCCGGTCACACCGGACGCCCGCCAACGGCGTAAAACTTCCGGCGCGGATGTCCGGCGTTACTGTGGCAGTGACGGCTCGGAAGTAGACGGCTGACAGCTGGGAAAGACCAGCACACAACGATAAGAGCTCTGCACCGGATATGTGGCAAGCACCTGTGTAACTCCCGCTGGCGGCGTGGTAGTGAGGTCGCAGAGCCGACGTTACGGGCAACGCGGCGCAAGGTGGTCAAAGGCAGTGCTCTTTTCGTTGTGGCATCCGGTGATAGGCGGGCTACCTCTCCGCCCGGGGGTTCAACTCCTCCCACCACACACCTTATCCCCTACCTTGGGATAAACCGGGCCCAGGCCGCCGGATAAACGTAACCGGCACCCAACTGAAACGGTTTTTAGGGGACGCGGTCTGTTTTACAGCGTGGCGAGAGAACCGGAGATAAAGCCGTTTCAGTTGTGGTGAATGCGTAGGCTGATGCGCAAGTTGGTGAGGGGAATCGATGGGTGAAAGGCCCATCCTTTGGCGGTAGGAAAAAACACGCCTCACGATAACCGTAAAGCCGGAAAGATAGCAGCACCGGCCACCACACACTTTAGCAATGCCATCCGGGGTTATGCGGCGGCAGCCGGGTGGTGATACCGCCGAGCGGGTAAGTTCAGCGTTTAGCTTGCGATCCCCGCCACGCTGGCTGGAAGGTCAGCCCTCAACAGGCAAGAGCATTGGATAGCAACGGGCCCATTCCCCAATCTGCTATCAGCCGACCAGTGCTCTTTCCGTTGTGATGTGTACAAGCGTACTGCAGCGCCGGCCGACGCAAAGACCCGAGAATCGGCTGGGCCACAGCTACTGGTGGCCAATACCAAAACTGAGCGGCGGGAAGTAAGTGGGGGTCGCGCCCTGGTGTCACAACTCAATGCTGTGTGTAGCTTTGGCGGTCAGTCGAACTTCTTCTAACAGAGAGGTGACGACAATGTTCATAGGCTGGCCGCCCTTTTTACACATCAGGTGGCGTACTGTCCGGACCCTTAAACCTGGATAGTCTAAGAAAAACCGGAACGGTGCGCCACCTGGTGTGTGGAGAAATATGGCAGGCGATAAGTGGTATCCCTGCCAATTAATATCAACCTATTTTCTGCGAAATATTGCCGAGCCTTGGCAGGGATTCGTTTTGCCGAAAATCAGTGATGGAGAATATCGTGAGCCATTTAACTTTCAAGAACATCATTATTTATCGCCTGTCTCGGGATGTTGATTTATCGCCTGAAACTATTGAAACCCACCTGGCACCGTTCGCCCTTACGCCATGTGGCAGCCAGGATATGGCGAAAGCTGGCTGGGTTTCCCCCATGGGAAAGCGCGGAACGTCGCTATTTCATGCCGTTAACGGCCAGGTAATTCTTTGCGCTCGTAAAGAAGAAAAAATTCTTCCTGCTTCGGTAATAAAAGAAGAAGTGCAGAAGCAGATCGAAAAAATTGAAGGCGAACAGCATCGCAAGCTGAAAAAGACGGAGCGGGACCAACTGAAAGATGAGGCTTTGCAGAGCCTGCTACCTCGCGCGTTTAGCCGCTTTACTAGCGTATTCATGTGGATCGATACCGTTAACGGCCTGATTGTGGTTGATTCGCCAAGCTCTAAACGTGCCGAAGATGTCTTGGCCTTGCTACGTAAGAGCCTTGGCTCGTTGCCGGTCACCCCTTTAACGATGGAGAGCCCTATAGAGCTGACTTTAACCGAGTGGGTTAGATCTGGACAGGCTCCCGCTGGTTTCTCGCTGCAGGATGAGGCTCAACTCAAAGCCATTCTGGAAGAAGGCGGAACCATTAGCTGCAAAAAACAAGACCTGTGCGGTGATGAGGTGGCCACAAACATTGAGGCCGGAAAGCTTGTTACCACGCTGGCCCTTGAGTGGAAGGAACGGATCAGCTTTTCCATTACTGACACTGGAAGCCTCAAGAAGCTGAAGTTTTGCGATCAGTTGCTCGAGCAGAATGATGATATTGACCGTGAAGATTTTGCCATGCGCTTCGATGCTGATGTTGTTTTGATGACCGGGGAGCTATCTGCACTTATAGCCAACCTGACCGAAGTTCTTGGCGGAGAGATGGGGAAATAATTATGTCATGGATCCAAACCTTCACCGGAAAGCATTTTGATTACGCAAACCCAACAGTCGAAAGTATTTGCATCGAAGATATTGCACAAGCGTTATCTCATGAATGCCGTTTCGCTGGTCACCTACCTGAGTTTTACAGCGTCGCCCAGCACTGCGTATTAGTCAGCCAGATCGTGCCGGATGAATTTGCGCTAGAAGCCTTATTGCATGATGCCCATGAGGCCTATTGCAAAGATATTCCATCGCCACTGAAACAGCTTATTCCGGATTACCGCGGGATTGAAAACAGTATTGATTTCGTTATCCGCCATAAGTTCGGGCTACCGCCAATCCAGAGCCAACCAGTCAAGCATGCCGATCTGGTCCTGCTGGCGACCGAGCGCCGGGATCTTGATATCGATGACGCCGAGCCGTGGCCGATGCTTGCAGGCATCGCACCTTCGGACGTGATCCTGGTATGCCCCGTTAATCCGCTACAGGCCCGCACCATGTTTATGCAGCGGTTCCTGCAGCTCTCCGGCGTAAGGGGGTCCTGATGTTCGGTCTATTCCTCCTCGTCTGCTACACCTACCAGCCTTGCGATCATGTCCCACAGGGCTGGGTGTACCCGGACCACTCCAACTGCCTGGCGGATATCCACCAGCAACAGTTGCCACCCCAGTATGAATGCCTGCCGGTTGACAGCGTAATTCCAGCAGCAGTGCAGGATCAGGGAGAAAGGGAATGAAAGAGCTCAACTTTGAGCCATCCGATCCGGACAAAATGCAACTCCCCGTGGGTAAAACCTGCGGCGACTGCGGGCACATACGCCGTTGCAAGGCGATTTTCGGCCACGTCGAAACGGACACTTATTGCGATTGGTCGCCCTCGCGCGCGGTGTTCGTGGAGGCGCAGCATGAAGAGTAACGCTGCATTCCAGCCGGAAATCATTCAACTGGTCAACGCTGGCGCAATTTTCTACGTGTCGCATTCAGGCGGTAAAGACTCGCAAGCCATGTATGCGGTGATGTCACAGCATATCCCTAGCGAACAGATCGTCGTTGTTCATGCAAGCCTGGGGGAAGTGGAGTGGCCTGGTGTGATCGACCACATCACGGCGACTACTTCCCACCCGGTAAATGTCGTTCAGGCCGGTAAAACCTTCCTGGGAATGGTAGAGCGTCGCGGCATGTGGCCCAGTGCCCAACACCGGCAGTGTACCAGCGACCTGAAGCGTGGCCCGATCGAAAAATTTATACGCCAAGATATGACCAAGCGCGGCGGCGGCATCGCTGTGAACTGTATGGGCTTACGCGCTGCTGAGTCTGCCGCACGCTCACGCCGCGCTCCATTCAAGGCTAAGCCAGGGCAAACAGTTAAAGGCCGTGAGGTCTGGGAGTGGTTACCAATATTCGACCTATCCACCGCCGAGGTGTTCCAGATGATCGCCGACGCCGGGCAGAAACCATTCTGGGCCTATCAGCAGAATGAACGCCTTTCTTGCGTGTTCTGCATCATGGGAAGCCGCAATGACTTACGTCACGGTGCTGAACAAAACCAAGATCTGTACCGGCGTTATGTCGAACTGGAACGCCGGATCGGCCACACCATGTTTATGAAGGGTAAGCAGCCAGTATGGCTTGACGAGCATATAGGCATTCCTGTGAAAAATATCGAGGTACCAATATGAAAAAACTGATCACAGCAATGGATCCGCAGCGCGATGATCTCGGTTTCTGGACCCACCCTGATTTCTTTGAACCGGCAGACGGCAGAGAGTACGGCTACCCCGGCGAATTTGCAGCATGGCTAGATGCCAATCGCGTTACTGGCCTTCTTCAGTGGATGGAAAGCGATGTCACTGATGAGCAGTTGGAAGCCCTGGAAGCAGGTGATGGCGATATCAGCAAGTGGATCCCTACTCCACCAGCAGGTGAAGGCTGGTTTATCGGCTCTATCCACGATACAGAGGACGGCCCGGTATGTTACTGGCTCCGCCCCGTTGAGGGTGAGCCAACCGCCCTGGCAGACCTTATCAGCAGATGCCACGTTGAGGCGCTGAAAATCGAGTTACTCCGCCTGCACCGGGAATGCACAAAGGCAGCTCACGCTTATTTCTGCGCCTGCGATCTGGGTGAGGAACGTGTAGCAGCTGGTGAAATGTATCAGCAGATCAGGTTGGCAACTCGGCGGGGAGGTTACTGATGGGCAAAACACTGAGATTTTTCGGCGCCAGTGATGACTTGTTCGAAGTAACTGGCGCTATCACAGAAGAGATTGGCTGCTTTAGCAAGCCAGGCGTGTATCACCTGGAATCTGCCGAAGGTGAGTTACTCGTCATTGCCCTGTACGGCGTGGGAAACATTGCCTGCTGGACGATCGGGGTATGCCAAGTTAATGAAGGCGTACCGATTCCAGAGTGGCCGGTAATGTACTCCATGCATGACAGTGGCTATAGCCCACTGCTAACGCTGGAAGTGCCAGATGATACACGGCTGGTAATGGATGGAGATGACGAGGACGACGACCGATGAACGTAAAAGAGGTTGAGGATACTTTCACCTGCGATTGTGGATTCTCGTGGCAACGTGGACGCAGTGGCAAGCATGAATGTGCTGATGGCCTGCGGGCTAAGGTGGCCAAACTAACGGCAGCGATGAATGAAACCGGCGTCCGTGCGAAGGCCTGCATGAATGCCTTTGAAGGTATCGACACAGACCGCATAGCAGGTAAAACCCTGGGTGAGTTCCTGGCCGGAGAGGTTCGACTCAATAAGGCTGAGCCTAAACCAGATGGATCCTTTGGTTTCACGTTTTCAGGCTTTGCTATTCAGATGATGGCGGAGGCTTTCGCGGAGCAATTCAAAGCCGCTGGCGCGGTCAACTACCTCGAACTGCTATTCCAGCATGACGAGCTAGGCCCGCTGACTGTCACCATGCAACGCGTTGAAGGTCTAACCCCAGTGCAGAAGTTGGCGGCCGCAGAGGAACGTGCAGAGGCAGCAGAGCAGCGACTACAGCAGCCTATCAAGTTGCCGAAACTGAGTGGTGACGGTGAAAACGATACGGATTACACCGAGGGCTTGAACGATGGTATTTCACAAAGCGCCATTTATCTGCGTCGGCAAGGCTTCAAGGTCGAGGGGGAGTGATGGGAAAGGTAACTTTTGTTGTCGATTATATCGATGGGCTGGAGCCGCAAGTCAGCGCGGATACAGCAGTCTTAGGCGGGAAGTTGGTATCCGTGGCCTGGCGCGATACGGCCGCCGGGAAAGCAATTCCCGTAACTGAAAGCCTGCCCCCAGAAAACGAATCCGCCCTACTGTTTGACGCTAACGGCGAGGGTTGGATCATCGGCTGGCGCAGTATGTGGCGCACACTGGGCGGGAAGAAAACTGGCGAGTGGCAATGGACATTCCAGATCGAAGGTCTGAGCCATGAAGATGTGAACATTACCCATTATGCACTTATTCCTGAAGATCCGGAGGTGGTTGCGTGACTACATTACCTGAGAAATTAACCAACGCAGAGCTGCGCCAGATTATCGACAGCCACGAAAAAGGCCATTGCATGGTTATCCGCACAAATGCCGATTATCGCATGGCTAAAGAGCTGCTGGCTGTGCGGGAGGCGGCACCCTACGGCTATTTGCGTGAACATAACGGGCAAGTGCAAATCTCAATCGGCCCCATTCGTCCGGCAGACAGAGCAAGCGGTTATGCTACGCCTTGGGGGGCTGTTTATGCCGCCCCGCCTGCGCTACCAGGCGAACTGCTAGATGCAATGGCTGAGGTCATTCGCATTTCCGATCGTGACCATGAAGCTTGGGTCCGAGCAAAGGCCGCTATTTCTGCCTGCCGAGCTGCAATGCTCCAGTTGTCCGGTAATTCCGAACATGTAAACCAGGCTTACACGTTGAACTCTCCGGCAATTCCGGATGGTTGCGACACCATGCCTAATGGCCAGTCAGTGCTTACGGATGACTATTTTAGCACCCTTGTGAATGCAGCGCGCATCGCGGCCGATAAGGCCATGCAGAAACACCCACAACCCAACTACGTTCTATTGAAGGTTGCCGAGGAGGCGGGTGAAGTCGTACAGGCTGGTGTTCATTACGCTGAGGGGCGAATGACCTGGCAGGATCTTGAAGGGGAGATAGTCCAACTGCTTGCAATGTTAATCCGATTGGTTTCCGAAGGTGATCAGGTCAATGGTATCAATCCACCAGCCTCATGCTCTACTGCAGCGCTGGCGGCTGTACCGGATGAGATCGACATATTTGTAGACCAGGTGTGTGGCAATTTACCAACTGGCCACCAGCAGTAATCTTAACGGCCCGTTGCAGCGGGCCTAATTTGTGTGGAGAAAAAACCATGGCAAAACTGATGAAGGCCAGCGCTTGGGGTAAAAGAGAGTTTGAGGTGGGTTCAATACCAGATAATCGAACTATCAAGCGCTGGATCGAAATAGGCAAGCTGCAGGGCAAGGTTGTTGAAGGTGCGATATTTGTCGCATCCACTGAGAAATGGGGGGTTCAATCTACTATTTCCCATGCTGTTACTCAATTAATCAGGGAGTCTTAAAATGGCTGGCCGCCCGCGCCATCGGGAAAATAGGCACCTGCCCGATTGTCTTTATTATGACAAGGACGCGGGCGTCTACCGATTTACATTAATAAACGGCGTAAGGAAATCACTTGTTGATGCGTCTACTCGTAAACCATTGGATCGCGCAACAGCAATTGCTATCGCCAGAGAATATAATAATAGGATGCGGCCAGAGGTGGCAGTATCAGTAGACTATCTGATCCGTGAATCCGGCGGGGTACAGGGAGAGGCATTACCGTTTGCTGAGCACGTAGATCATATTATGGAAAGAGCTATAAATGATGAAAAGCCATCAGATAGCACTCGAGAAGATTGGAATAATGACTCGATCCGCGTGAAAGCTTTCTTCAGCAATATCCCGGCCTGCGATATAGAGCTGGAGCACGTTAACGCCTATATAAAAGAATATCACGCTGACGCATCAGCAAACGTACAAAACCGCAAAGTCAGTTTCTTGAAGAAATTGTTCAGCTATGCGGTCGATGAATCACTGATGCTCGATAACCCGGCCACCCGCAAGAAGATGCGCCGTATCGAGGAGAAAAGGCGCCAGCGCTTGTCCTTTGAAAACTTCATGGCCATCCGCGCAGCTGCGGCTCCATGGCTACGAACGGCTATGGACCTGGCTCTGCAGACAACCCACGCCAGGCTCGAGGTATCCAGGATCCGCTACACCATCCGGGAGCCCAAGAATGGTATTTGCGGTTGCCTATGGCTGGAGCAGCCCGAAGATGGCATTTATGGCACGTTGTACATCCACCGGCAGAAGGTACAGAAGAAAGAGGCCTCGCACGTTGCTATCCCGATCGGTGCCGAGCTGAAGCGGATTATTGACGAAAGTCGCGACAGCGTGGCCAGTCCTTACATAGTGCACAGGATCCCAGATCGAAGGGTTAAGCCCAGCAAAGAAGTGGCGCACCCGACGCAGGTTGCCCCGGACTATCTCAGCCGGTCATTTTCTGCTGTACGGGACAAACTCGGCCTATCCGATCACCTGGAAATGGACGAGCGGCCAACGTTCCATGAAATCCGCGCACTGGCCGCGCACCTGTTCGATAACCAGGGGATCGACCCACAGGCGCGCATGGCTCACAGCGATGCTAAATCTACCAAGATTTACACCCAGAACCATATCGATTGGGTGGTGGTACCACACGGGGAAATCAAAACAGGGTGATGGTAATATTCGCCCTAACTCATTGATGCATAAATGCCGACTTATGCAAAAAATGCACTGTTTGTATGATCAGCCTGAAGGCTTGAATGCCAGGGCTGGCGCGGCTTGCGGAGGATTTTAAACGGTGTCATGGGGTGTCGGGGGTCGGAGGTTCGAATCCTCTCATGCCGACCAATATTCGATAGAGAAACCAACCAGTTACGGTTGGTTTTTTTATGCCTGGAATTTGGCAATGGTAAGATGATGGTAATAATTGCCGGCGGAATGAGTGATTCAGCTCAATACGTCTATACAGTACTGATCCTCTTTTGAACAAGCCTGCTCAACGTTATCCTGACCAGGAAGGCGCTGCCCCTTCCTATGTTCCAACCCTATTGCGAACATTACGGAGCCGGTACGGGGCAGCATTGATTATGTTGTGGCGGCTTTGGGGATTTCAACTGCTGCCATGGCCCTTGCTGTTTGAAGTGGCTAATGAGCGCTTTATAAACTCAATCTTCGCCGTTTGCCGCCTAAGCTCCAAGATGCGTAATACGTTGAAAACATCTGCATTGTCGATACCTTCCTCTAAAAGCATATTGAAATCATAGAGAAACAGTGTAACTTCCTCTTTGCTAATCTCTGGCCGCATTCCGTTATCTCCTTTATGTTACGTAAATGGCTACAATACATTAACAATCGATGTGTGATCGGGATTTCTCCCGGCGCTGCTATCACTCCTAGGTTTCTTCGATCGGCGCAGGTTAGATCGGGTGTGCGCCGTATGACCGCATAAAGGGCAGTTCATCATTTTTCGTTTTCCTTATAACCGAAAACCCGCACTGGGCGGGCTTGTCTGAAGTATTTATGCCGCTCTAACCAACTGAGCTAAATGGCCGATGGTTTTATCACTCAGTCGCCCAGGGCCTGAATTCCAATACAGCATTTTTAAAAACACTATAAACAACTTGTGATGGAGGTTTGGGGAAGGTGGTATTTGCTGTTGCCTTTATAGCTGCACGACAAAGTGCAGGATCACCATCTACAGCCCGGACATCCAGAAGCATACCATCCGGAGCTAACATGATTCTTAAATTGCATTGTTTACCAGCGTATGAATTGGCATCGTAAAAATTGCGTTGAATAGCGTATCGAACCTGCTCTGCATATTTTTCAACCCCCAACCCAGATGCATTAGGAGTGCCGCCGTTGAGGGGAGTAAAAAGATCATCAACACTGTTTCCGGATGGCCTGGTTTTAGCCACAGAATCTGTTTTCACACACCCCGACAATAACGATGTGGCAATTACTAGCAGCAATGTCGGCAAGCCAATTTGAAATCCTATCCAAACCCTCTTCACGCTTTGTTCCTTATGGAATATCCACAGCAAAGAATAATAAACTAGCAAAAGAATTCAGAAGATTAGAGCGGTTTCTTACGCTCACGCAATAAATGTTAATAAAAATGACAAAACCCCGCCGAAGCGAGGTTTTTTGATTAAATAAGCTACTGACTAGCAACAGGCCATACCAATGGGTCATCTCAGGTCGTTCGCCAGATTGTGTCTCTCAATGGATAGCGTGACTGTTCACAAACACACCACTAATCAGAGACCACCACCGATTAATAAGCCAACGAATTTCAGCTCTGCGGGCAGGCAACCAGATAGAGATCGTGGACTGGCATACTCGCATCAAAACCCCGCACTCTCTCTGGATCATCAATAGCCGGGTCAGCAAGCTGCTTGGCAACGTCGTCTACACTGACATCTTCAACATAAAAAGTCGCATCAGTCATTTTATTGCAGTTAAAGTAGGTCCCCATTAATACCATTTTCCCAGGGGTCGTATAGCTCTCCTGTTTATTGACCAATGCCACAACACCATCCGCTCGTTTAGCGACGAGAGTATAGCTTTCCTCTGAGCGATCAAAAACATAGGCATCATTTTCTGGATAAGTCGACCATATAGTAGACTTCTCAGCAAACAACTCTGCCAAATTAATCGCTGGCTTTAGTGCATTTTTGTTATCAGCATCTTGGGCAACTGCCGAAGTCACCACACCGATGGTGCCAACCGACATCATACCTAAAAAGAGTAATGTTTTTTTCATGCAATTAATTCCCTTTGGAAAAGTTTAACTATAACAGCTTAAATAATAGCCTTATGACATGTAAAAAAAGTATTGCACAACCGAGCATCTTTGCACTCAATTATGATGGATGCATTCAAACGGATGCACAAAGATCAATATGCATAATAAAAACCAACGATTCATACCTTGACAAATAGTGAGTAATGGCAACAGCAAAATCCAGGTTAAGAATGTCACCCAATCTGACAGAGCTGACACCATCGACCCTTCCACAAGAAGTGTGGGGGCCATAACTCATTATCGATGGCACTCAGTTCGGAGATACCCCACCGTCGCAAACAGGCAAAGCGAATAGCCAAATAGCTCACAGCCCTCTTCCACCATATTCTTCACCACGCGGTGATACCCATCGAGCATCAGCTCATGCCATAGCAGTTGCATACCAAACAGACGAGAAAATACTAATATGCATAGCAGCCCGGAAAACATCACGCCGTAACTTGGGTGACTGAAGAAATGGGCTAGTCCACGTAGCGTAGCGGGCAGCTCTTTGAGTGCATAAAGCACACAGATCAGCGTTACGGCTAAGGCAAACCATACCCAGGCACCATGCCGCAGCATATCGAACACAAAGTCCATCTCGCGGATCAGCATACATAGGAAGAAGCCACCGATTAATACCCTGGCATGCCGATGCTCCGCCTGACGATAAGCGGAGATAAAGAAGCTGAGGGCTATCGCCACCAGCATGATCTCTTGGGTTACCTCGGTGAGCGACGTCTCGGAGACAAAGTTATGCAGCCAATGAACATCAATGAAGATCAGCCCCATCAAGAATGCTAGACAGATGCCTGATAGAAGGAAGACACACAGTTTTCTAATAATTATGGATAAATCTTGTTGCATATTAAGAATGATTATCAATTTCAAGGTGGCTCTATACTATTAACCTCGGCCAAGGATACCGTGGCAATTAGTGCGTAATGGCAATGTTGGCAACTCTATAGAGCACACATCCCCCAAAATAGACCACGATAAAATTTTCCCCTCCCCCTCTTGCACTCACCCCATCCCTTCGGTCAGAATAACTGTATACATAAACAGTAAATTTAGGGTTGGGCTATGTTCGTTGAATTGGTGTTTGATAAGCGTAATGTCGCAGGGATCCCCGGTGCCGATGAAATCATCAAGGCCGAGCTGACAAAACGGGTACATCGTATCTTCCCGGATGCAGAAGTGAAGGTAAAACCCATGCAGGCCAACGGCCTTAACTCAGACGCCAGCAAAAGTGACCGCGAGAAGTTAAACCGTATGTTGGAAGAGATGTTCGAAGAGTCTGACCAATGGCTGGCCACCGATATTTAAAGGGCTGAAGGGCGCGGTCATTGACTGCGCCGCACATGGACGCCAAAGACAAAAAACCCCAGCATTTCTGCTGGGGTTTCTTATATGGTGCCGGCTACCGGAATCGAACTGGTGACCTACTGATTACAAGTCAGTTGCTCTACCTACTGAGCTAAGCCGGCGAAATCTGTCGGAAGGGGTACTGTTTCCGTGGAGCGCAATATAATACAGCCAGACTGGAACAATCAAGCGTAATCAACAGATTATTTATCTTGTCGATGAAAAAACGGCTTATATGCCGAATTTCTCACCAATGGCCCGTTCTTCGCGACTTAATGTCTGATTAATATAGTCCACAAACAACGCCAAAGCCGTACTCCGCTGCCTCCCCAGTGGTAATTGCAGCTGCAAGGTCCGCGGGCTTTGCTGCTCGATTGCAAAAGATTTCAGGATCAATCCTTGCGGCTGCAACAAAGGCATCGCGGTAAACTGGCTACAGATGGTCACCGCCAGCGGGGAGCCCTGTAAAAAATAGTACAGAGTGGAGAAGTTATCACAGGTTAGCACTGGTTCAATGAAGGTGCCATTCATCTGGCAAGCAATATCAAACAGCTGACGTACCGTGGAGCCCGGCTCAGGCAGGCACACCGGATACTGGCAGAGATCTGCCAGAACCACCTGCCTGTCGGCTAATGGGTGCTCCTTTCTCATCAACAACAAGACCGGGGCAGGCCACGAAGCCGCTACCTCAACGCCCCGCTCTGGGTGCAAACTAAACTGCAGCACCATGTCACACTCGCCATTGCGTACCAACCGCGCCAACGTTTTAGTGTCTGCCACCGTCAGCACGAAGCTGACAGCCGGGTATTCTGCACGAAAACGCGCCATCAGTTGTGGCATCAGCATAAAGGCCACTCCGTTACTACAGGCCACGCGTAGCACAGTACGCCGTTCGGCTTTCAACCCTTTGATTTCTGCCACCGCCTGCTCAATATTCAGCAGGCTTTTACGAATATGGTTTTCAAAAATCTGCCCGGCCTCGGTCAGCACCATCCCCCGCGCGTGGCGTTCGAACAATGGCGTCCCAACCTGCGCTTCCAGGCGCTGGATCTGCCTGCTGATTGCCGATACCGCCACAAACAGCTGTTCACTGGCCGCACTGAGCGAACCACAGTTGGCAACCACCAGAAAAAAGCGAACCTCGCTACTCAACATGCCGTGCCTCTCCTTGGTGCAAAGCTTGCCAACGAGCAAACGACCGTTGCCTTTAAAGCAAAGCTTGTTTGTTAAATGGATAATTGTGGCAAACCCCGATTTTAGCTTAGATAACAAACACAACAAGTAAAAAAACACAACGCAAACACAACAGGGAAAATAATCATGACGGGTGAACAGGCCGTCGCTTTGGCGACAGCGTATTTTGACAGTGGCGAATTACGCCGCATATTGGCGCGGCGCATCGCGCTGGCCACCGAAAGCCAGCGGCATGACGACGATGCCGGCATTTTGCTCTACCTAGAACAGGAAATCATGCCACCGTTACGGGCGCTGGGTTTCGAGTTACAACTGTTCGATAACCCGGAAGCGGCCAACCGCCCGTTTCTGATCGCCGTACGCATTGAAGACTCTTCATTACCTACCCTGCTGAGCTATGGCCACGGCGATGTGGTTTTCGGCGACGACGAGAACTGGCGCACAGGCCTTTCGCCTTGGGAATTGAGTGAAGAAGGCGATCGTTGGTACGGCCGTGGCAGCGCGGATAACAAAGGGCAGCACAGTATTAACCTGGCGGCGCTGGAGCAGGTTTTCCAAGCACGCGGGGGTAAACTAGGGTTCAACTGCAAGCTGATTTTCGAAATGGGCGAAGAGATCGGTTCCCCTGGGCTAGCGGCTATTTGCCAACAGCAACGCGAATTGCTGCAAGCCGATCTGTTTATCGCCTCCGATGGCCCACGGTTGAATGCCACACAGCCAACATTGTTCCTAGGCTCACGCGGCTGTATCAATTTCCGCCTCAGCATCCACGCCAGGGATAACGCCTATCACTCTGGCAACTGGGGGGGATTACTCAGCAATCCCGGAACCCAACTGGCTAATGCCATCGCCTCTCTGGTTAATCAACACGGCCAGTTACAGGTTGCAGCGCTGAAACCCGCCCCTCTGGATGACAACCTGCGCACCATTTTGCGCGATCTCAGCGTTGGCGGCCAAGCTGGCGATCCAGCGATCGATGAGAACTGGGGTGAAGCTGGCCTGACCCCAAGCGAGCGCCTGTATGGTTGGAACACGCTTGAAGTACTGGCCTATCAAACGGGCAACCCAGCCCGGCCAATGAACGCCATCCCCGGCAGCGCTTCAGCGGTATGCCAACTGCGCTTCGTGGTCGGTACCGACTGGCAAAATCTGATCAACCATGTCCAGCAACATCTACAGTTACACGGCTTTGGCAATGTAGAAGTGGAATGGCTGCATGGTTCACCGGCCACCCGGCTCAATCCACAAGATCCACTCGTTCCTTGGGCACTTGAGATCCTGCAACAAACCAGCGGCAAAAAACCCGCATTGCTGCCCAATCTGGGCGGCTCACTGCCTAATGACGTATTTGCCGATACGTTGGGACTGCCCACGCTGTGGATCCCCCACTCCTATCCGGCCTGTGGTCAACACGGGGTCAATGAGCATATGTTGAAATCCATTGCTCGTGAAGGATTGCAGATCATGACTCGTCTATTCTGGGAGTTGGGCGAAAATGGCAGCACGATCCTGGCACAACGCCAGGTAGGAGAGTCCTCATGAGCGCGATAGCCCAACAGGATAGCGTAGCGAAGCCCAATTTGTATAAAACGCTGTTTGCCACCTGCATTGGCAACGCGTTGGAATGGTTCGATATCGCGGTTTATGGCTTTTTCGCCAGCTATATCGCCCATGCCTTTTTCCCTACGGAGGATCCCGCCGTTTCGCTGTTGCTGACTTTCGGCAGCTTTGGTGTCTCATTCTTAATCCGCCCACTGGGTGCTGTGGTGCTCGGAGCCTACGCCGATCGGGTTGGCCGCAAGAAGGCACTTTTGATGTCCATCAGCCTGATGCTGCTTGGCGGTGCAATCATCACCTTTATGCCGTCTTACGCCACCATTGGGCTGGCGGCTCCGCTGATGATCCTGATTGCCCGATTGATTCAGGGTTTTTCCGCCGGTGGGGAGTTTGGCAGTTCAACCGCCTTTCTGGTCGAACACTTCCCGGAGCGCAAGGCGTTTATCGCCAGCTGGCAGTTTGCCACGCAAGGCGCCAGCACGCTGATGGCCTCCGCCTTCGGGTTAGGCATGACCCACTGGCTGACAGAAAGCCAAATCCAGGACTGGGGCTGGCGTATTCCCTTTGCTTTTGGGCTGCTGATCGGCCCGGTGGGGCTGTATATCCGCCGCCATGTACATGAGCCAGACAGCTTCGTACAGCAGCAGAAACCCGAAGCACCGTTAAAGATGCTGGTCGGTAATCAAAAAAATCTGCTGTTACTGGCCATCGGACTGATGGTGATTTCCACCGCCATCAACTACATGCTGAATTATGTACCCACCTATGCCACCAAAAACCTGAATCTGTCCGGTTCTGCCGCCTTTAGTGCAACCCTATTAGCCGGTGTGATTTTAACGGTCGTTACCCCGATAATGGGATTATGGGCGGAAAAAGTCGGCCGCCTGCCGTTGATGTGGGGTTCGCTGATCCTGCTGCTGCTGACTATTTATCCGGCATTCCTGCTGGTGGTGAACCACACTTCGCCGATGATGCTGATGTTGATGGTTGGCTGGCTGGCCTTGCTGAAGTCCATCTACTTCTCGACGGTGCCTTCGGTGATGGCCGATTTGTTCCCGATGGCGACACGGGCCAGCGGTATGGCGATCAGTTACAACGTGGCGGTGACGGTATTTGGTGGGTTTGCACCGCTGATCTGCACCCTGCTGATCACCGCGACCGGGACCAGCCTGGCACCAAGCTATTATCTGATGATGATGGCACTGCTGAGCGGCTGGGCACTGTTAGGGAGCAGAAAGCATTTGCGTTCGGCTCCGCTTTAAACTCTCTATGAGGCCATCAAATGATGGCCTCTTCATTTAGCGCAAGCAATGAAGGAGTGGTCTGGCTGCCTACCAGCACTGCTGGTGTACCATTATCGGATAAAGGGAGACTCGCCTCAAAAAATAAGCATATTCCTATGCTACCCTGGTTTTTTCCTAACAAAAAAACACGCCAAACGAACCACTACCTATAGGCATTAATGCTGAAAATTTTGGTTTAATCCTCTAGGAAAAGCAGGCTTAAAGTTAGACTTTTCCTAAGCAATTTCCCCCCAATCCATCTTGTGCAATTTAATTGATATCAGTATTATGCGTTGATAAATTTCACGGCTAAAAACAGTGGGCGTTAATTATAAAATTAAACCGCTCAGTTTCCCCTAGGTTGTAACCCGCTAACAAAAGGAAATTGTTTTATGAAAAACATCGTTAAATGGTGTGCTGCTCTTGCCGTCATCGCCACTCTGACCGGTTGTGTGCGTACTGCCCCAATACAACAAATCAACAGCACGGTCAGCACTGGCCATACCGAAGCGCAAGTCAGAACTGCAATCCTGAAAGCAGGTGTGCAACGTGAATGGGTTATGACACAGGCTGGTCCTGGCGTCATTAATGGCCGCCTCCAGGCTCGCGATCATGTTGCTGAAATCCGCATCACCTATTCCGCAACGAATTATTCCATCGACTACGCCAGTAGCCTCAACCTGCTAGCCTCGGGTGGGAAAATTCATAAAAGCTACAACCGCTGGATACACAACCTAGATAAAGATATCCAGTTAAATTTGTCGGCTGGTGCCGCGCTGTAATTTCCAATATTGATTAGATTAGCGCCGGATACAAGCTGGCGTCACTATTTTGTATCCGGTTAAAGAGGCTGTACAACAAATGTATCAACAGGACACTCTCAGTGCACTTGATGCTATCACTGAGGCGCAACGGATTGCCTTTGCTCCAATGCTGTTTCAAACCGCCCTTTGTCTGCGCAATACGGGTGTATTAGCTTATCTGGATGAACAAGGAAAACACGGCGCCCTCCTTGAGGACATCGCTGCCAATAGCAGCGTTAATGAATATGCCGTTAGTGTGCTGTTGGATATGGGGTTAAGTGGCCGTATTGTGACTCATCAAAACGGCTATTACTTCATTGCCAAAGTGGGGCACTTCCTACTCCACGATGCCATGACCCGTGTGAATATGGATTTCACTCAAGATGTTTGTTATCAGGGGCTGTTTTCTTTAGAACATGCGCTTAAGGAAGAGAAACCCGCTGGTTTAAAAGTGTTTGGTGAATGGCCGACCATCTACCCTGCCTTATCGCAATTGCCCAAGGCTGCACGTGAAAGCTGGTTTGCTTTTGATCACTACTATTCAGATGCCGCATTTAATGCCGCACTACCCCATATATTTAACAATAAACCAACAAGGCTTTATGATGTGGGCGGCAATACTGGAAAATGGGCGCTACGTTGTTGCCAGTACGATGATAACGTCAGCATTACCTTACTGGATCTGCCGCAGCAAATTAGCCTGGCGCGTGAGAATGTCGAAAAAGCCGGGTTATCTCATCGCATAGATTTCCATGCGGTAGATATGCTAAGCGATGCACCATTGCCCAGTAGCGCAGATATCTGGTGGATGAGCCAATTTCTTGACTGTTTTTCACCGGAACAAATTATTACTATTCTGAAAAAAATCAAACAGGTGATGAAGCCTGACGCTCAGCTATGCATTATGGAGTTGTTCTGGGATGCACAAAAATTTGAAGCGGCTTCGTTCAGCCTCAACGCCTCCTCACTCTATTTTACCTGCATGGCTAACGGCAACAGTCGCTTTTACAGCGCCGGTAAATTTTACAGTTTCCTCGAAACGGCAGGTTTCCGAGTAGAAAAACGTCTCGATAACCTCGGTATTGGTCATACCTTGTTAGTATGCCGAAAGCAATAATGATAGGGCAGCGCTCATGCTACCTTGGAGATGACACAGTCCAAACCGAGTAACCGCGGAAGCACGTTGATGAATTTTGCATTGAACATCGTTGATTGGCAGGCCATGGCCCCCGGACTAAGCGACGCATCGCAGTGGCGTCAATGGTCGCAGGAGCCTCGTGGGATCATACCCTCAGCGCCACAAT
Organism: Serratia sp. T13T92; assembly: GCF_047530105.1. Classification (NCBI taxonomy): domain Bacteria; kingdom Pseudomonadati; phylum Pseudomonadota; class Gammaproteobacteria; order Enterobacterales; family Yersiniaceae; genus Serratia; species Serratia sp. T13T92. The sequence goes on from NZ_JBLJAK010000008.1 coordinate 64,573, forward strand.
CGAAGCTGACCGAACTTCCCATGATGACAGCACGCCGCCTGAGTTCAGGCAGTAGGCTGGCCGTGGAATGCGGTTTGGCCATGCTACGTCGTCAACCGGTGGATGCGGTCCTTTATACCAGTCGTCACGGTGAGTTGGAGCGTAATTACCGAATTTTGCAGGCCATAGCCACCCAGCAAGCGGTTTCCCCAACTGATTTCACCATGTCGGTACATAACTCAGCCGTGGGTCACTTGACCATCACGGCGCAAAATCCTCTGGTATCATCTTCACTTTCTGCTGGCCTAGACACCTTTCAGCAAGCGTTATGTGAGGTAGTGTGTTTACTCCAAGCGGGTTACCAGAGAATATTAATGGTCGATTTTGATGGCTTGCTGCCCGAGTTTTACCACACCTACCTGCCAGAGCAGATGCCGACCTGGGCCTATGCGGTGGCGCTGGTGTTTGAACGAGGGAATACGTTACGGTGCGAGAGCAAGCCGGAAGGCACAGGGGAAGAGCCCCTACTACCGCAAAGCTTACAGTTTTTACAACACTACCTGGCCGAAGAACCAACGTTCGCCATTGCGGGTGAAAGACTGAAGTGGTATTGGAGCCGTAGATGAGCGGCCTATTCGCACGTTTAAACTGGGCTTGGCGTCTGATGATGACCGGCTTTTGCTTTGTGCTGTTTGGCGTCGGCGGCCTGCTGCTATCGCTTGTCTGGTTTAATCTGCTGCTGGTACTCCAGCGCGATATTGCCAAGCGCCGCCGGGTAGCCCGGCGCAGCATTGCCGCCAGTTTCCGGCTGTTCTTATCGATAGCAAAAACGTTGGGTGTGTTGGATTATCGCATCAAGGGGATTGATATATTACGCCAGGAGCGCGGTTGTTTGGTGGTCGCTAACCATCCGACACTGATTGATTACGTGCTTTTGGCATCCGTGATGCCCGAGACAGACTGCCTGGTAAAAAGCGCTCTGCTACATAACCCCTTTGTGAGCGGAGTGATCCGGGCTGCGGATTATCTGGTCAATAGCCAGGCGGACACGCTGCTTCCAGCCTGTCAGCAACGCCTGGCACAGGGCGACACCATACTTATTTTTCCAGAGGGAACACGCACACGCCCTGGTGAAAATATGACACTGCAGCGCGGTGCCGCCAATATTGCCGTACGATGCCGCCGTGACGTGCGCATAGCAGTGATCCATTGTAGCGAGCATCTGCTTGATAAACAGAGCAGATGGTATGACGTTCCGCCCAGGAAACCCCTGTTCCAGGTAGAAGTGCGTGAACGGGTACAGATAGAACATTTTTTTGATGCAGAATCGCAACAGCCAGCATTAGCCGCAAGGCAGCTAAACCGGCATCTTTTGCATCAGTTATCACCAGGCCTTATACCTTTGTCAGGAATTAATGATGCAAGCGCTCCACCTTGAAATTAAAAATCTCATAATAAATACACTGAATTTGGATGAACTGTCTGCGGACGATATCGACACCAATGCGGCGCTGTTTGGTGAAGGGCTGGGGCTGGACTCCATCGATGCTTTAGAGTTAGGGCTGATGGTTAAAAACCAGTATGGTGTCGCGCTTTCCGCCGAAAATGAAGAGATGCGTCAACATTTCTATTCAGTGGCAACACTGGCATCCTTTATCCAAGCTCAACGTGCCTGAGAAGAGCCCGCTATGACAGAACAACAAACCATTTATCAGGAAGTGTCCGCGCTGCTGACCAAACTGTTCGATATCGATCCACAGGACATCAAACCTGAGGCCCGCTTGTATGAAGAGCTTGAGTTAGACAGTATCGATGCCGTCGACATGATCGTACACCTGCAGAAGAAGACCGGGAAGAAAATCAAGCCGGAAACCTTTAAGCAGGTGCGTACCGTGCAAGATGTCGTCGATGCGGTAGAACAGCTATTGCAAGAAGCATAACCGTTTATGCGCGGCGCTCGGTCCCTGAAAGGGATACAACTGGTGGCTCTACTGGCGCTACTGGCTTGGCCATTTCTTGTCTGGTTTGGCCTGACACGCAACAGCCTTCACTGGCTGCTGCCGATCATCGCCTTGTTGCTGGCCTTTCGCCTCTATCAGGTCAAAAGTCAGCGCGGCCCGATGCGCTATGTACTGCAAGCCGTGGCACTCGCGGGTCTCACATTATGCCTAATGAGCTATGTGCTAAAAACGCATCAGCTGCTGCTATTTTACCCAGTGGTAGTCAATCTGGTCATGCTCGGCGTATTTGGTAGTTCACTATGGAGTTCAATGCCAATGGTGGAGCGCCTTGCCCGTTTGCAGGATCCGGAGCTCCCCCCGTCAGGCGTACGTTATACCCGCAAGGTCACCCAGATATGGTGTGCGTTTTTCATTCTGAACGGTTCGATGGCACTTTTTACCGTTCTGCTCGGTGATATTCGGTTATGGACGCTGTGGAACGGCATGATTGCCTATCTGTTGATGGGTGCACTGATGGCTGGCGAATGGCTGGTGCGTCGCAGGCTGATATTGCGAGACGCGGCATGAATCAGACACTCCCTCTGGCTCAGTGGCTGAGTGCTTCGCGTGCCAATGAAACTCCGATTGCCTGGCTTGATGAGCATATCTGGACGCTGGGGCAGTTACGCCATGACGTAGCGGCACAGGTGAGCATTCTGCAACAACATGAAGGCGACCGCTGGGCGCTGTGTTTTGAAAACAGCTATCTGTTTATCGTCGGACTATTGGCAACATTGCATGCGGGCAAAACGCCCGTGGTGCCCGGACATAGCCGTGTTTCGCTGCTGGAAGAACAACGGGCGCTGTTTAACGGCGTACTCACCGACCAGGCACTGACCTGGAGCGGTTCGCTGATCCAGGTCCAATCAACCGATCAAAGTAGCGAGAACCAGCCACCGCTACCCACTCTCGATCCGGCCAGCCATATCGAACTATTTACCTCCGGCTCGACAGGGCAACCACGCCGCATCATAAAGCCCATTGCCAGCCTCGATCGCGAAGCCTCCTTACTGGCTGAACGTTTTGCCGACAGGCTCACCGGCTGCCATATTGTGGCCTCGGTGCCTCCGTTGCACCTTTACGGCCTCACCTTCCGTATCTTTTTACCCATGGCGCTAGGATTACCGCTGCATGCAGCAATGCTTCATTACACCGAGCAGTTGGCAACTCTGGCTAATCAACACCAATATGCCTTTATCAGCAGCCCGGCTTTTCTGAAACGCCTGGACCACCAGCTCACGCCACCGCCAGTGAATATGGTCATATCCGCAGGGGGAGTGTTGCCTTGGGAAAACGTAGCTCAGACCGCCAGTTGGTTAGGGGTCTGGCCAGATGAAATCTACGGTAGTACCGAGACCGGGATCCTCGCCTGGCGTCACCATCAGCAGCCTGATGTAACCTGGCAGCCCTTCCCTGGCGTACGTATCATGGTTAACGCCGACGAGATCCGCGCTATCTCTCCGCTTATCAGCGATAGGCACGGCCTGCTCCTCGACGATATTTTGCAATTTGACGATAGCGGACGCTTCCAGATAACAGGTCGCCGCGACCGGGTGGTGAAAATTGAAGAGAAACGCATTTCACTTTGCGAGATCGAGCAACGGCTGCTGGAACTCGAAGGCGTACGCGAAGCCGCAGCGCTACCGGTAACACGCGGAGGGCGCCAAGGCATTGGCGCATTGCTGGTGCTTGAAGACCATGCTCGGCAGCAGTGGCAACAAATGGGCGGCAAAGCACTAGAAATATCATGGCGTCGTGCGCTGCGCCCGTGGCTGGAACCTGTCACTATCCCTCGTTACTGGCGTATCGTCGACGAGATGCCAGTCAACAGCATGAACAAGCGCGTCTATGCGCAATTACAGGAATTGTTTCATGAGACCCCATGAGATGGCTCGCCATCAGACGCAGCAGCAGGCCGAGATCGTGTTACGGCTGGATGCGGCTTCATTCTGGTTTAAAGGCCACTTCGCAGTGCAACCTCTGCTACCCGGCGTGACACAACTAGACTGGGTGATGCACTATGCCACCTCACTGCTGGTACCCGATTTTCGCTTTCACAGTATTCAAAGTGTCAAATTCCAACAGCCCTTATTGCCGGATAACATCGTCACGCTGACGCTTGACTGGCAGGAAGAACGGCAAATCATGGTTTTCCGCTATCAACGTCATGATGGTGAGGCTCGTAGCACAGCCAGCAGCGGGAAGATCCGATTATGTCGCTGAATAGTGGCACGTTTAACCCTTGTGTGGTGATCCCCTGTTATAACCACGGAGCCATGATGGCAAGCGTGCTCGCGCGCCTGCAACCCTTTGGCTTAGCCTGTCTGGTGGTGGACGATGGCAGCGACCAGGCCACCCAGCAGGAACTTGAGCGTCTGGCCACCATTCACGCGGATGTCACCTTAGTACGCCTTACACACAATTCAGGAAAAGGCACGGCGGTGATTCGCGGATTGGAAGAGGCTCAACGCAGAGGATTTAGCCATGCGATACAAGTCGATGCAGACGGCCAACATGCCATTGAAGATATTCCCAAGCTGATTGCCCTGGCACAGCTCCATCCCCAGGATTTAATTTCCGGACAACCGGTTTACGACGACTCCATACCAGCGTCGCGGCGCTATGGCCGCTGGGTAACTCACGTCTGGGTCTGGATTGAGACGCTCTCTCTCCAGCTCAAAGACAGCATGTGCGGCTTCCGGGTTTACCCAATTACCCCCACCTTGGAGTTGGCGCATAAAACGGCGCTAGGCAAACGCATGGACTTCGATACGGAAGTAATGGTTCGCCTCTACTGGCAGGGGAACACCAGTTACTTTGTGCCGACGCGCGTCACCTACCCCCAGGATGGGTTGTCACACTTTGATGCCTTGAAGGATAACGTGCGCATTTCACTGATGCATACCCGCCTTTTCTTCGGCATGTTGCCGCGCATCCCTACCCTGCTTTTTCGTCGATCCAACCCACACTGGGCACGTCAGAAAGAAATCAAGGGGTTGTGGGGAATGCGCATCATGCTTGCTATCTGGCGCTTACTGGGTAGAAAGGCCATTGCTCCACTGCTCTATCCGGTGGTGGCGGTTTACTGGCTTGGCGCACATCAGGCCCGTCAGGCTTCACAAGCCTGGCTGAAGCGGGTACGCAACGAGTTGACTTCACGTTCGCTCCCCATTCCTGCGCATCTCAACAGCTATCACCATTTTTTACGTTTTGCAGATGCCATGCTGGATAAAATCGCCAGTTGGCGTGGGGAAATGCGGCTAGGGCAGGATGTTGTCTTCGCCCCCAATGCCGAAGCCACGCTGGATATTGGCTCCCCACAAGGCAAATTGCTGCTGGCCTCCCATTTGGGAGATATCGAAGCTTGCCGGGCGTTGGCACAACTACAGGTGAGTAAAACCATCAATGCGCTGGTGTTCAACGACAACGCCCAGCGTTTCAAACAGATTATGGCAGAGATAGCGCCCCAGGCAGGGCTCAACCTGTTGCCAGTGACCGACATCGGCCCGGATACCGCCATATTGCTCAAAGACAAACTGGATCGTGGCGAATGGGTGGCGATCGTTGGCGATCGCATCGCGGTCAAACCGCAGCGAGGAGATAGCTGCCGGGTTATCTGGAGCCGCTTTATGGGCCATCCTGCCCCATTCCCTCAAGGGCCGTTTATTCTGGCTTCGATATTGCGTTGCCCGGTGTTGCTGATCTATGCCCTACGCCAGCAGGGAAAACTGCATTTGCACTGTGAGCCGTTTGCCGACCCTCTGCTGTTACCGCGGGCCGATCGTCAAGCCGCCTTGCAACAGGCGGTGGATCATTATGCTGAGCGTCTTGAACACTACGCGTTGCAGGCACCGCTCGATTGGTTCAACTTTTTCAATTTTTGGCAACTGCCTGACCAACAGGCCAACACCACAGACAGGAGCAAAGGGTGCTAAACGATCCCTGTTTCACCAGCGATATAGAACTGACCGTTCCCTTTCATGATATTGATATGATGGGAGTCGTGTGGCACGGCAATTATTTCCGTTACTTTGAAATTGCCCGCGAAGCCCTGCTGAACCAATTCAATTACGGCTATCGGCAGATGAAAGAGTCGGGATATGTTTGGCCAGTGGTGGATACCCGCGTGAAATACCGCGATACGCTGACCTTTGAACAACGCATCCGCGTCCGTGCCACGCTGGAAGAATACGAAAATCGCCTGCGCATTGCCTACCAGATTTTTGACGCCGACAGCGGCAAACGCACCACAACCGGTTACACCATCCAGGTAGCGGTAGAGGAAAAAAGCCGTGAGATGTGCTTTGTCTGCCCGGACATACTGTTCGAACGTCTGGGGGTACAGCCATGAAAGCCTGGCCTCTGCTATTCCTGCTGATCAGTCCATGGGTCAATGCCATCACGCTGGATGAATTACAGCAGCGTTTTACCGAACAACCGGTAGTGCGAGCCCATTTTGCCCAGGCTCGAACCATTAAAGATCTGCCACAGCCACTGCGTTCTCAAGGCGAAATGGTGATCGCCCGCGATCAGGGTTTACTGTGGCAACAGCAAACCCCCTTTGCCATGACGTTGATGCTCAACGACTCACGGATGGTGCAAATCATCAATAACCAGCAACCGCAGGTTATTACCGCACAAAACAACCCGCAGATGTTTCAGTTCAATCATCTGCTTCGCGCGCTATTCCAGGCCGATCGTCAGGTGCTGGAGAAAAACTTCCGCATTGATTTCCAGGAGCAAGGTGAGGGTCGCTGGACGCTATCCCTAACCCCACTGACCACCCCTCTGGACCGAATTTTTGCCACTATAGTGCTGAGTGGACAAACCTATCTGGAAACCATCCATTTAAACGATAAACAGGGCGATGTGACTGAAATCACCTTTTCTCAACACCGGCTGCAACCCGCAGCTTTGACCGATGAAGAGCGACAACATTTTGCCGCCTACTAATGCCAAGCGCCTCGCGCTGCTTTGGGGAATCGCATGCCTGATATTAGTTGGCGTGCTGCTAGCCCTATTGCCACAGGCCCGGATCAATAGCAGCGTGTTGGCGATGTTGCCCAAGCAGGCATTGGGTGCCATTCCCCCCGCGCTGAACGACGGTTTTATGCAGCGCCTGGACAAGCAGTTGGTCTGGCTGGTCAGCCCCGGAAAACAAGCAGACCCGCAGGTAGCGCAATATTGGCTTACCCAATTGCAAAAGTCCGGGATAGCAGAGACGGTGAAAGGCCCTATGGGTGCCGCAGACCAGCAAGCCTGGGGCGACTTTTTCTGGCAGCATCGTAATGGTCTGATCGACAACGCAACGCGTGAGCGCCTGCAAAACGGTGGCGAAGCCCAGGCACAGTGGGTCCTATCTCAGCTCTATTCAGCATTCTCTGGCGTCAGCGGCAAAGAGCTACGCAACGATCCGCTAATGTTGATGCGCGGCTCACAGCTGGCTCTGGCCCAGAACAGCCAGCGTTTACGGCTGATGGACGGCTGGTTGGTTACTCAAGATGAACTGGGGAACTACTGGTATTTTCTGCATGGCGAATTGACGGGATCGTCATTTGATATGCAACAAACCCACCGCGTCGTCACTACCCTCGCCGCGCTGGAGGATCAACTCACATCACGCTATCCCCAGGCCAAGCTCCTCTCACGTGGGACGCTGTTTTACAGTGATTATGCCAGCCAACAGGCAAAACAGGACATATCTACGCTGGGGGTCGCCACCATACTGGGCGTAATACTGCTGATCGTGGTGGTTTTCCGCTCGCTGCGCCCGCTGCTGCTGTGCCTGATTTCCGTTGGCATCGGTGCACTGGCAGGAACAGCAGCTACGTTGTTGCTCTTCGGTGAGCTTCACCTGATGACGCTGGTGATGAGCATGAGCATCATTGGGATCTCTGCCGACTATACGCTTTACTACCTCACCGAACGCATGGTGCACGGTAACGAGATATCGCCATGGCAGAGTCTGCTCAAAGTGCGCAATGCCCTGTTATTGGCGTTGCTGACTACCGTCGCGGCCTATTTGATCATGATGCTCGCTCCCTTCCCTGGGATACGACAAATGGCGGTGTTTGCCGCTGTGGGCCTGAGCGCATCATGCCTTACGGTGATCTTTTGGCATCCGTGGTTATGTCGCAATTTACCGGTACGCCCTATTCCTGCCGCGATCTCCCTGCTGCGCTGGCTTGCGGCCTGGCGGCATAACCGCAAACTGTCGCTGGGGCTACCTGTCGTATTGGCTTTGGTTTCTCTTGCGGGGATAGCGACATTGCGCGTCGATGATGATATTGCCCAATTGCAGGCGCTGCCGCAGGATATCCTGGCGCAGGAAAAAACCATTACACAGCTCACCGGGCAAAGCGTCGATCAAAAATGGTTTGTGGTCTACGGCAACACTCCTCAGCAAACCCTGGAGCGGCTTGAAGACTTCACGCCGATACTGGAACAGGCCCGTCAGACTGGGGTTATCAGCGCTTTTCGCACTATCCCGTTAAATTCTCTCGCACGCCAGAAACAGGATCTCGCCCTGTTGCAGGGCGCCGCTCCTACCGTCATCCGTGCATTGCAAAATACAGGGTTAACGGACGTCACGCCCGATCTGCAAACCGCACCTGCAACGTTGGAGGATTGGCTTAACAGTCCAGCCAGCGAAGGTTGGCGCTTAATGTGGTTGACGTTGCCCAATGGCAAAAGCGGCGTGCTGGTACCTGTAGAAGGCGCTAACGACAGCACGGCTCTGAGCTCACTGGCGGAAAAACAACCGGGCGTAGTGTGGGTAGATCGCAAGAATACATTCAACGAATTATTCGCCCTCTATCGCACCATACTTACCGGCCTGCTGCTGGTAGCACTGGCGGTGATCGCTTGCAGTGCGGTGTTCCGCCTCGGTTGGCGTAAGGGATTAATCAGCGTGGTACCTTCGCTGCTCTCGCTGAGCATCGGACTGGCCACCCTATCCTTTAGCGGACATGCCGTGAACCTGTTTTCGCTACTGGCGCTGGTACTGGTGCTGGGGATCGGCATTAACTATACGCTGTTCTTCAGCAATCCACGCGGCACACCACTGACATCGTTGTTGGCGATAGCGCTGGCAATGATGACAACGTTGTTAACCCTGGGCATGCTGGTCTTTAGCAGCACTCAAGCTATCAGCAGTTTTGGGATTGTACTGGTCAGTGGGATCTTTACCGCTTTCTTGCTCTCCCCACTCGCCATGCCTGAACGTAAGCAGAGAAAAAAATGACAAATTGCGACTTCTGGCGCGCGGTTCCCCTGTTGGCCGTGCTATTGATTACCGGCTGTAGCCACTCAACGCATAATGAGGATGGCTCCCGCCCGCAAGCCTGGCTTGAACCCGGCGTACGCGTCACGCTACCGGCTCCTGGTATCAATGAGCATATCCAGTCCCAGCAATTATTGACCGGCAGCTTTAACGGCAAAACCCAGTCGTTATTGGTTATTCTAAATGCGGATAGCGATGCACTCACCTTGGCTGGGCTGTCTTCGTTAGGTATCCGCTTATTTCTCGTTACCTATGACGATAAAGGTATTCATACCGAGCAGTCGATCGTGGTGCCACAACTGCCGCCAGCCAGCCAAGTCTTGGCCGATGTGATGCTCGGCCACTGGCCGATAACCGCCTGGCAAGATCGGTTGCCGCAGGGCTGGACGCTAATCGATAAGGGCGACAAACGAGAATTACGCAACGCGCGCGGCAAACTGATAACGGAGATCACGTACCTGCAACGTAAAGATCGTCGTGAACCTATCAGCATTGAGCAACACGCGTTTAAATACCACATCACCATTCAATATCTGGATGACTGATATGATTTACATTTCTGCTATCGGCATGATTAACGCTTTGGGCCAATCGACAGAAGAGATTGCAGCCAATCTGACCCAAGGAACAGCGCCCGGCATGCGCAAGCGTGAGCATTGGTTACAGAACCAACAGGACGCGGTATTAGGCGGCGTCGACGGTGAATTACCCGCTATTCCAGACAGTTTTGCCGCACATCGCAGCCGCAATAACCAATTATTATTGGCCGCTCTGGCGCAAATTCAGCCCGTGGTAGATGACGCGCTGTTTCGTTTTGGTGCCGACCGCATCGCCGTAGTGCTCGGTACCAGCACCTCTGGGCTGGATGAAGGCGATCGACATGTTAGCCATATCACTAACCATGAAGAGAGCCCGAGCTGGCAATATCCACAGCAAGAGCTGGGCGATCCGTCACGCTTCCTCGCCGCTTGGTTGGGCCTGAATGGCCCTGCGTTTACTCTTTCCACCGCGTGTTCTTCCAGTGCCCGCGCGATCATCAGCGGGCGCCGTCTTATTGAATCTGGCCTGGCGGATATCGCGATTGTTGGCGGTGCCGATACCTTAAGCCGCATGCCTATCAACGGTTTTAATAGCCTAGAGTCTCTTTCCACTACGCTTTGCCAACCGTTTGGCCGCGACCGCTGTGGTATCACCATTGGTGAAGGAGCGGCACTGATGGTACTTACCCGCGAGCCGCACCCCATAGCACTACTGGGTGTGGGTGAGTCAAGCGATGCATACCATATTTCGGCACCACATCCGCAGGGTGCCGGTGCCTTGTGAGCCATCGAACAGGCATTGCAAGACGCGGGGCTTAACCCCGCAGAGGTCGGTTACATCAATCTGCATGGAACTGCCACCTTGCTCAACGATCAGATCGAATCCAAAGTGGTTCACGATCTGTTCGGTGAAAGCGTGCCCTGCAGCTCTACCAAACATTTAACCGGGCATACCCTGGGGGCTGCGGGCATCACCGAGGCGGCTCTCAGCGCACTTATTCTGCTCTATGACTTGCCACTGCCAGCGCAGGACTTCAGCCGTTCTCCGGCGGATCCGACATTACCGCCCTGTGGTTTACTGCATGCGGCTGAACCGCTGATGCGGCCGGTCATTCTGTCTAACTCTTTCGCCTTTGGCGGTAATAACGCCAGCATCCTGCTGGGGAGGATGGCATGAGCCATTACTTATCACCGGCGGAATATCTGCCGCACGACGCTCCAATGCTGCTGTTGGCAGAGGTGATCAGCGTGACGGAAGACAGTGCGCATTGCCGGGTTGAGGTCAGGAGCGACAGCGTACTGGCGCCGTTCCTCAATGCGCAAGGCGAGCTGCCTGGTTGGTACGCACTGGAATTGATGGCGCAAACCATCGGCGTTTGGTCCGGTTGGCATCGTCATCAGCGAGGAGAACAACGGATCGCACTCGGTATGGTGCTTGGAGCCAGGGAATTGGGCTGTGCTGCGGGTTACCTACCAGCAGATGCAGTGCTAGACATCCAAATCAAGCTGCTGATACATGATGACCGTTTCGGGAGTTTTGACTGTGTTATTGGCGTGCAAGGTGACACGCTGGCCACCGGCCGCGTCAATACCTTTCAACCCACACCAGAAGAATCAACAATGCTTTTTAATCAGGGATCTACTGCATGAGTCGTTCAATTCTCATCACCGGAGCCAGCAAAGGTATCGGACGCGCTATTGCCAGCCAGTTAGCCGCTGACGGTTTCATCGTTGGGATACATTATCACCAGGATGAAACTGGCGCACAACAAACGCTGGCCGCAATTACCGCTGCCGGAGGACAAGGCCGCCTGCTCTGTTTCGACATTAGCAATCGTCAGCAGTGCCGGGATGTCCTCGAGCAAGATCTGGCAGAGAATGGGGCATGGTACGGCATCGTCAGCAATGCCGGGATCGCACGCGACGCCGCCTTCCCTGCATTGAGCGATGATGATTGGGATGAGGTGATCCACACCAACCTGGACAGTTTCTACAACGTGATCCAGCCCTGCATCATGCCAATGATTGCCGAACGTCAAGGTGGCCGCATCCTTACACTGTCTTCCGTTTCTGGCATCATGGGGAATCGGGGCCAGGTGAACTACAGTGCGGCCAAGGCAGGAATTATTGGCGCAACCAAAGCGTTGGCGATCGAACTGGCAAAACGAAAAATCACCGTCAACTGCATTGCCCCTGGGCTGATCGATACCGGCATGATAAAAATGGAAGAGGCAGCGTTAAAGGAAGCTATGTCGATGATCCCGATGAAACGGATGGGCCAGGCGCAGGAAGTCGCTGGGCTTGCCAGCTATTTGATGTCAGATATAGCCGGTTATGTGACTCGTCAGGTCATTTCTATCAACGGAGGGATGCAATGATTCGTCGGGTAGTTATTACAGGTATGGGCGGTATTACCGCCTTCGGTGAAAACTGGCAGGCGGTATCCGCTAAATTGCTGGCCTATAAAAACGCCGTACGCCATATGCCTGAATGGCAAATCTATGACGGCCTGCACACCCTGCTGGGCGCCCCAATCGATGACTTCGTGCTGCCAGAACACTATACCCGTAAGCGCATACGCTCAATGGGGCGGGTGTCGCTAATGTCGACCCGCGCAACGGAATTGGCTCTGGAGCAGGCCGGGCTTATTGGCAACCCAGTGCTTACCAACGGCCAGACCGGTATCGCTTATGGCTCATCCACCGGCAGTACTGGCCCGGTGAGCGAATTCGCCACCATGCTGACCGAGAAGCACACCAATAACATCACGGGCACTACCTATGTGCAGATGATGCCTCATACTACCGCGGTCAATACCGGGTTATTCTTCGGCCTGCGCGGGCGTGTGATCCCGACATCCAGCGCCTGTACTTCAGGCAGCCAAGCCATTGGCTATGCCTGGGAGGCAATTCGCCACGGTTATCAGACCCTGATGGTTGCCGGTGGGGCAGAAGAACTGTGTCCTTCCGAGGCCGCCGTGTTCGACACGTTATTTGCCACCAGCCAACGTAATGATGCACCGCATGCCACCCCTTCCCCATTTGATCAGAACCGCGATGGTTTGGTGATTGGTGAAGGTGCTTGTACGCTGATCCTTGAAGAGCTGGAGCATGCGCAAGCACGCGGCGCAACCATCTACGGGGAAATCGTCAGCTTTGCCACCAATTGTGATGCGGCACATATCACACAGCCGCAACGTGAAACCATGCAGATCTGCATGGAGCAGTCGTTGAGGATGGCCGGTCTGCAAGCGAGTGATATCGGCTATATTTCTGCCCACGGTACCGCCACCGATCGTGGAGATATTGCCGAAAGTCAGGCAACCGCCGCGATCTACGGTGATAGCGTGCCGATCTCGTCGTTGAAAAGTTACTTCGGCCACACCTTGGGGGCTTGTGGAGCACTGGAAGCCTGGTTGAGCCTGCAGATGATGCGTGAAGGCTGGTTCGCACCAACGCTAAATCTGCGTACCCCTGATGAACAATGCGGCGCACTCGATTACATCATGGGAGAAGCCCGTCATATCGACTGTGAGTTTCTGCAAACCAATAACTTTGCCTTTGGTGGTATCAACACCTCGATTGTTATCAAACGCTGGGCATAACCAACTCTAATCACCGGGAAACCGCCATCGGCAGGCATTGCCAGCCGATGGGCACTCGCCTGGGCAAGCAAGCTCATGCCATATGTGAACAACTCACCAACGGGATCGATCCGCTGGGTTTCAAGCAGATTATTGCAGCAGACAACCCCGTGATCCCGACATTTACAGATGCCTCACGTCAATTAGCAACCATCGGCACACTGAGGTTCAGGATTGTTGAACAGGATACGAACCAGCAAAGCCCGGGGTTCGCGCAACGGATCATTGCCGATAGCTAACACTCGGCCATCATGGGTCGCAGTATATTCCCGAATGGTGTCGCCAAATGCATTACGCTGAACCGCCACCTTCTGCCCTTTGACCACCGTATCGCCGACCTTAACCAGAACCTCGGCAAATCCGCCAACCTCAGCTCGAATCGAGCTCATTTCATTACCGATAAAGGTTTTTTGCTCTTTAGCCGTTGTCCCTAATGTTCCGGCTGTCATGCCTTGTTGAACCATCAGGTTACGCACCCCTGTCAAGCTACGTGCGATAAGTTCAGGTTGATAGAGCTTGGGCTTGCCAATTTCGAGTGTAATGGCAGGGATCTTGTTTTCAACGAAAGTGGTTTCGACAGAGCCTTTCTCACCAGGATCGGCTTTAATCTGGTCCGCTGGGAACAATTCAGCCATTTGCTTCACCTGCGGGTTACGGTAATCCGCATAGATGAACAAGGGATATTCGGTACCCCGGCTCTGCGTATGCATATCAACGAACAGGGTGGCATTGCCCGCCCACAAATTATTCCATAACAGCCAAGCCTGCTGTTCGGCAGCGTTGCCTTTTTCCTTGCCCGGCCAGACCCGGTTGAAATCGACCATATCCCCCCCGTCATTGGCCAACTGCCAGTTTCGGTTATTGGCCAACATGCCGGAAGGATTCGCGCCCACGGCACCGATCACACTGCCTTTCAACTCTGCGGGATCCAGCTTTTCAAACACCTGCTGTATCACCCGGGTGCCATTTAGTTCATCACCATGGACCGCCGCTTGCAGACCCAGCTTAGGACCAGGTTGTGCGCCTTTGGCCACCATAACAGGAACATACCAATGTTGACCGATCCCATTGCTGGTCCCCTGGAACATGAAGCGATAAACCTTTCCTGCCTCCAGATCGTCTACATCCAACTTGCTGATAACCGGATTACCCTCAATTTTATCTCCGGTATAAACCGTTGCCGCCTGAGCATTAAGCATCCCCGTAAGCAACACCGCCAACATCGTAACCTTATGCATAACCATTCCCTTTAGTATCAGTAAGTAACACGCGAATAATTTCTTGATCATTGGTCAACCGACTAACAAAAGTCGTACTTCAGGAACAAGACTGGGTGCGCTTACTAGCGCCTCCAATCAAGATATAGGCGCTTAAAAGCTCCAGGGTATAAACATATTGACCGCGCCCGACACGGCGAGCCATGGACCAAAGGCTAACGGTTGATTAAAATCTTGTTTCGCCAACCCTCGCTGTATCAGCGTAAACAGCAGACCACTGGCCGCTGCCACCCAAATTACCTGTGGCAACGCTTGCCAACCTAACCAGGCCCCTAACGCCGCAAGTAATTTAAAATCACCATAGCCGAGAGCCTCTTTACCGGTTGCCAGCTTGAATAGCCAGAACACGCTCCATAGGCAGACATAACCTGCCACTGCGCCAATCGTCGCCTGTTCCAACGAGGCAAAATGCCCCTCAATATTGAATAAAAGTCCGATCCACAGCAGTGGCAACGTCAGCACATCTGGCAACAGTTGTCTGTGATGGTCAATTACTGCCAGCGTCAGCAAAAAGGAGAGCAATATCCAGGCGCCCAGCAAGGGGAACCCTAGCGGGAATATAAGCGCCGTCAGCACAAACATCATAGCCGTTGCCACCTCAACCAGCGGGTAGCGCCTTGGGATTCGCTCACCACAGCAACGAGCCTTACCCTTTAACAACAGAAAACTCAGCAGGGGTATATTGTCCCTGGCCGCAATAGGATGCTGGCAATGCGGGCAACAGGAATGCGGTAATAGCAGATCAAAACGCGGTATGGATTCAGGTAAGGGTAGCGCCAGTTGCACGAGCGCCTCGCGCTGCCATTGCTTCTCCAGCATCACCGGTAATCGATAAATCACTACGTTCAGAAAGCTACCCACTATGGCCCCCAATATCCCCACGACACACAGCCAGAGGAGGGGAAATGCAACGGTAAAATCCAGTAATAAACTCAAAAAACCTCCCTGCAGTCAACCAAGTACCTACCCAACCCTTTTAAGACCGCCTAGTGCCGTTTAAAGCAACCGCCCCTGAACCTGCCAGGGTATCTGCCCCTGATCGTTGGCCCTGCCTAACTGATTTATCAGTGGCCTCATCGTCTCCGGTAATACCGGCCCTCGGCGCACCTGACCGTTGAACTGATAGCGCCCGTCAAATCCGACGGTGCCACGCCCCGTCAGGCTCAGATGAGAGGAGTCTTGTTTCAGCACCAACACCAGAGCCCCTTTTCCATCACAGCTCAATTGGCCTTGCACGTTGGCCAGTTCCAACGCCCCCAGCGGGGTCGCAAGCTGTGCATGCTGCCAGTTGACAACACCTCCGCCAAGACTCCGGCAACCCGCGGAACTGAACTCTCCTTGTTGCAACCGCAGTCGCAGCTCTCCCTGGGCGGTGATCGGCAAAGGCAACGACAACTGTTGGCGCACAACATCCGCAGGAACAGAGAGTTGCCACTCATGCAGTTGCAGATCTTGCCAACCACGCAGGATACCGGCTCCCTGCAAGCCTTGCGGATCCCTTAACTCAATCTCTAAGGCTGGCATCCAATAGGAGAAAGTAAACTGCCAGTTCACTTTTGCCAGCATAACGTTACGCCAGCTTAACTGGTGCAAACTGCCCTGCCACAGGGAACCTGAAAAGCCACCGACCTTCATATCTGCGGGTATAAAAGCTTGTATTACTCGTGCCGGCGCGTGGCCTCCCAGCAATAGGAGATAACAAACCAACAAAAGCACGGCCTTTTTGGCTTTAGCGCCCATCGCTGCGCTCCAGCATCAGTTTGTTTACCGTCACCCATCCGGGTTTATCGGGACGCATCGCCACCTCAAGCGCCACAATGCGAACGCTATAGCGCTTTTCCAACTGCGTGAGCCAAAGCATCAGGGCATTAAAATCGCCAGGTTCCAGCGTGACCGCCAGCCGCTCTCCCTCAGGCTGCATGCGGGTAATGTTCATGTTTTGATCTGCAGCGCTCTGTGCCACCCTGGCCGACAAGCTTAGGGAGGTCTCCTGTAAGGGTTGCATCCCCTGCTGGCGCAAGCGAGGAGCCTGTTGCAACATCCATTCCACCGTGTTTTGTTCACGGGCGATAGTACGCTGCCATTGGCTAGCCTGTTGTTGCCAGGGCAACCACAGTGCGTAGTAGCACAAGCTCACGATAATCAATACACCACAGCCCAATACCAACCCTCGTTCCCGAAGGCTGAGCTGTAGCCAGCGGTGCTTGAGTTCATTCATCCTTTATCCCCAGAATCAGTCGGCCCTCTACCCCTGTTGGATTCTGCTTGATTTCGCCAGGTTGCACCTGATAACGCTGCCCGGCAGCAACCTGAAACTGTTCCAACGCCTGAAAAGAGGCCGCCTGTATATCGACTTTCAGCTCTTTACGGCCAGCGTCATAAGACAGCGCCTGGAACCGGATTGCCGAGTTCTCCGCCATCAGCTGTTGCAATTGGCGCATCTGTGCGACCACACCGGCTTGCTCGATAGGCTGTAATTGCTGCAAGTGCTGCTGCATCTGCACGCGCGGGTTAACCACCTTTTTATCAGCCGGAAACAGCTGTTGGTAGACCCGCACACTTTCCTGCCGCCAATGTTCAGCCTGTTGCCAAAGCCGGTAATGAGATAGCCCGGCGCTCACACACAACAGCAGTAAATACCCCGTTAATACCATCATCACGGTTCGCCAGGGGCGTAATCGTGTACGCCAGGGGCTCGAGCGGGTGAATTCGCCCTGGCGCAGATCGGCTCCGCTATCGTGCACGCCTTCTGCCGCCAGTTGCAGTAAATCCCGCGGTGGTTGAACACGCCATTCCGGAGGGCTAGCGGTTAATGCTGGTGGTGCGGAGTAGCTTTCAATTACCGGCGGTGCCCACACGGCCAAAAACTCCGATAACCAGGAGGATTCAACAATCATGCCGGCATGCTTTTCCCGGCGAAACAACCATTGATCATTGAGACTGACCACACTCCAACCGTCGGCGGCCAAGGGTAACGCCAGCACATCTGGCAACATTGCCTGCACCTGCCCCCCCAGACGTTCACAACGGGCTATCCACTGATGCATAAGGCTTTTATCAACTACCGCAACGTCACACACATCACCACTTTGCTGCAAAATGGCAAAATGCAGCCGTTCCACATCCGTTGCCAGTTGCTCCTCCAGCATAAACGGCAGCACTTGCAGACGCTGACGCCTGGCACGACGAGGCAGCGTCACACGATGGAAAACCAACTCGCTCGCAGGCACCAATACCCAGGCAGGATATCTGGCAAGCAGGCTCACCAATTGGTCATCGTTCTCCCCCATAGCCAAACTACCTTGCTGATGACCGCCTGCTGAAGCGAAATACCACAACACTGGCTGCGTTTCATCGCTGGGTAAGCGCAATATCAACCTGGCTTGCTCACGGGGCTTTCTGTTAGGCATCAAGGCTCCACCATCATGCTTAATCCATATTGCCGCTGTACTACCTGGAAACTGTTACCGGCTTTGCGCAACAGGCTGCGCTGGCTATAGTGAGTCTCCCCCATCAGCACGGTGAAACTGGCTAAAAACAGCTCACTCTTTATCGTCAACAGCGATCTGACCGTTGAGGTGTCGATGTCCTTAAGGGCAACCTGTGCCAAAAATGCCGTCGTACTGCCCCACCCTTCACGTGGACGCTGTTGTAACAATCGAGTCGCCATGGCTGAATCAAGCTCCTTGAGAAATAGCGCCGCCAGTAATGGCCCTTGAGACTCACTCAGGGTATTAACGTTTACCAACAGCGTCTGAGTTGGCAGCGCGCAAACGTAAGGCAAAAGACGCCGATAAAGGCTGGCATCAACCCCAGAAACAGTGCGCAACTCGCTGACATCCTGCATGGGTTGATTGGCGGGCAAGTAAGCCACCGCCTGGGCCATATAAACCTCATCTTCAGCCCCATCAATGCCTGGCTCGCTGTCACTGTCTATCCAGTCACGCAGTGCCGCAGCTATCTGCGTCGCACGCAGGTGATCTTCCCCCAGGTTGATTAACAGCTGTCTAAAAACCTGGGTAGGGTAAGGCAATGTCGGCTGCATGCCTTCAGTAGCAGCTCCTTGGTTAATCGCATTGAGATTAAAGCAGGCCTGGCCATCAACAATCTGCCCAAACACCTCCCCGCCTTCAACGGGGAAACGGCGCTGTTCTTGCGCCCAGTTTTGCGCCAAATGCGTTTTATTAGGTGAGTCCAGCGCATCTCGTTGCAAAATTTTCACCGCCAGTGCCTCTGCCGAGCGGGCATACCATTTTGCCTGCTGGCGATCCAAATGAGCCGCTGTGCGCAGATAGGTGCGCCCGTTTCGCTCGGCAATGGTCGCAGCAATCGTCACCATCAGCGCCAGGATCAGCAACACCACCAGCAGGGCAACGCCCTTTTGCCGCGCCCTCATTCTTGCCCCACCGCCGTGATCAAAAACAGACGGGTCAATTCACCCACGCCAGCAACCACTAATGTCACTTCAATCCCCTGCGGCAAAACCGACGCGTTGTCCCAACTCTCCCGCCACGTCCCCTCAGCAAAAAAGCGCAGACGAAAGACACTGACCTCATTGAGCAAGACCTTGACCACCGGCGCTTCCCCAACGAGCGGATCCGCATGGGCATAGCTCAACCGCTCTAACTGCTGATGGCGCAGACGATATCCCACCGGTTGTAACTCAGCGCGGGGCAACATCCCCATCGGGTTTTGCCAACCGTTGCGCATGAAAGAGACGCCCCAGCCCTCACTTTGTAATTGATAGCGCGCCGCGGAAAACACGCGTTCATTCCCTCTGTGATGGCGAGGGATAATCTGACCGAAATCCCCTTCCAGCTGTATAAAAGCACGTTGAAGCTCGGCCAACCGCTGTGCTTTGCGCTGCGAAATCTCATCATTGCGCATCACCCCCTGCAACACCTGGAAGGCGCTGATGCTCAACGCAGCAAAAATCGCCAATGCCAACAGCATCTCAAGCAACGTGAAGCCCCGCTGGCTACGACAATTCATTCCCGCACCACGTAACTGCGTAAAGAAACCACTGGCGCAGCGTCTTCTTTATGACGCCGCACCTCAACATCCAATGCCCGTAATTGACCCAGTTCGGTATCAACCCCCTGCCAGCGTACAGACCATTCCTCGCCAGCATAGGTCACCGAGGTGCCGACCCAGCGCTTTTCCGGCCAGGTTTTATCAAGGTGTAACCTGACCTGTTGATTATCCGCCAACCAACTTGCCAGTATTTTTTCCTCCATACGGCCAATGCTGCCAGCCTGCTGTGCCGTGGTTTGCAGCACGGCTAACCCCGCCAAGGCGAAAACGATCAGTGCCACCAGCACTTCCAGCAACGTCATCCCTCTTTGGGTGCTCATTGTGCTGCTCCGTTTGCTGACGAATCGATCGCGCCTGCTGCGTCTACCCGCAGCCATACCAATGGTTGGCTACCGGCCTCACTGAACACCAGCTCAAACGGTGTAACCTCCCCGCCAGGTAACAGCAGAATATCGGGCTCCGGTGGCGACTCCGCAGCACGCGGCCACTCCTGCCGATCGGGGAAATGCAGCTTGAGCCGGATATCATCAGGCATTTGGCTCCCTAACGCCGCCTGACGGGGTTGCCAATTCTGCCAGGCGTAGCCTTGCCAACTATCCGAGCCAGATACTGCCCCGCTTTTTTCAGCGGCCTGACGCTGTAGCATTTGGAATTGCCAGCCGTCAGGTCGAACCCGGATCCCCAGCAACTGGTCATTTTGCACCGCGGCATCCATGGCAAACGCCAACTGAGCCTGAAAACGTTTCAGCTGTAGCTGCGGGTTATTTTGTTGCATGGCCGGAAATGACATGATCACCAAGCTGGCAGCACTCCCGATCAGCAGCACAACCAGCATCATTTCCAACAACGTAAAGCCGCGTTGGCGCACTACTTCTTACCGATAGTCCAGTTACCGATATCATCCTCGGTGTCCGGTATGCCATCAGGCCCATAAGAGAAAACGTCTAACTGACCGTGTTGGCCCGGGCTAAGCAACTGATAGTCTGCCCCCCAAGGATCCTGCGGCAAACGGCGAATATAGCCACCTTGGGGATAACTGCGCGGTTCTGGTTGTGCCGAGGGCTTGGTCACCAGTGCCTGCAACCCTTGTTCGGTGGTGGGATATCGACTGTTATCCAGCTTGTACATATCCAACGCGCTCTCCAGCGCGACAATATCGCTGACGACTTTCTGATGGTCCGCCTTCTCTTTATTTCCCATCAGATTAGGCACTACCAGACTCGCCAGGATGCCCAGGATCACAATCACCACCATAATTTCCAGCAGGGTAAAACCTCGCTGACGCTGTTGCCGCATTTTTCTCTCCGTTATTTGCAGATTGAATTTACATACTCATCAAGGTATTTAATTGCAGGATTGGCTGCAGGATCGCCAAAACGATAAACAGCACCACGCCCGCCATACTCACCACCAACAAGGGCTCAAAAAGCCCCAATGCCAACTGCATTTGGGCAGTAAACTCCCGATCCTGGTTGTCTGCCGCACGTTCCAGCATGCTGTCCAGTTCCCCACTGCGTTCACCGCTGGCGATCATGTGCCGCATCATCGGGGGAAACAGCGCAGTGATTTCCAGAGCCCGATGCAGGCTCACCCCCTCACGCACCGATTCCGCTGCCAGTGACAGCTGGCGGCGCGCATATTCATTGGTTAATACCTCTCCGCTGATGCGCATCGCTTGCAGCAATGGCACTGCACTGGCATTGAGAATGCTCAGCGTTCTGGCGTAACGGGCGGTATTGAGCCCTCTTGCGATGCGTCCGATCACCGGGAGGCGCAGCAACTGCCGATGGAAAGCAATGCGCCGCGCTTCTTGGCGCAGCAACAGACGCATCAGCATCGGCGCCAATAACATCAACAGCAGCACCCAAGGGCCAAAGGCTCGAACTCCGTCACTCAGCCCCATCAGCACACGCGTTGATAGCGGAAGTGCCTGCTTCATGTGAATAAACTGTTCCACCACCTTGGGCACGACGGCGGAAAGTAAAATGGCTATCACGCTGATGGCTACCACCGTCAGCACGCAAGGGTAGATCATCGCCTGCAGGATACGAGCTCGCATTTGCTGGCGCTGCTCGGTGTAATCCGCCAACCGGTTCAGAACCAGATCCAGATGACCAGAGGCTTCACCTGCGGCCACCATCGCGCAGTACAGCCGCTCAAAACTGGTGGGATAACCGCTCATGGCCTCCGCCAAGGAATGCCCCTCCAGTACTTTGGTGCGCACTGCGGCCATCAGGCTGCGCTGGCGGGGTTTTTCACTCTGTTTTGCCACGGCATCAAGCGCCTCCTCCAAGGGTAAGGAAGCGGCAACCAATGTCGCAAGCTGACGAGTCAACAACGCCAGATCGGCACTGCTAATCCCCCGCCCCCATGAAAGACGCCGCCCGCTTTGCGCCTGCTGGCGCTCATCCTGCCCTTCGTCCAGGCTTACAGGGACCAACCCCTGTTCCCGTAAAAGTTGACGGGCGTGGCGGGCTGAATCCGCTTCCTGCACTCCCCGCCGTTTTTTGCCGCGCTCGTCTAACGCTTGATAATGGAATAGGGCCATGTCATCCCTCCTCCTGAGACTGGCTTTCGGTCACGCGGATCACCTCTTCCCAACTGGTCTCGCCCGCCAATACCTTCTCCAATCCCCCCTGGCGCAATGTTTTGTATTCATTACGTAATTGACGAGAAATCGTGAATTCACTCTCTCCCTGGTGGATCGCCGTACGCACTCGGTCATCAATCAGCAGCAGCTCATGAATACCAGTACGCCCACGGTAACCGGTAAAATTACACTGTGAGCATCCTTTCGGCTGCCATAATGGGGTTCCGGGTAAAATCCCCATCTGATCGGCCAGGACCGGATCGGCGGCGTACGTTTGGCGACAATCGGGGCAGAGTGTGCGAACCAGTCGCTGTGCCAGCACGGCCAGTAATGAGGTGGAAAGCAAAAAAGGCTCGATGCCCATATCCTGCAGCCGCGATAAGGCCCCCAGCGCGCTGTTGGTGTGCAGCGTGGAGAGTACCAGGTGCCCTGTCAGTGATGCCTGAACCGCAATCTGAGCGGTTTCGCTGTCGCGGATCTCTCCGACCAGCACCACATCAGGATCCTGACGCAGAATGGCCCGCAAACCGCGAGCAAATGTCATATCTACCTTGGGGTTTACCTGCGTCTGGCCGATCCCCTCGAGTTCATACTCGATCGGGTCTTCGACCGTCATGATATTGCGTTCGCTGGCATTGAGGCGGCTCAATGCTGCGTAGAGGGTGGTGCTCTTACCCGAACCTGTAGGACCGGTGACGAGGATAATGCCATGTGGCCGCTGGATCAGCTCATCGATCTGCCGCCGATTATGTGAAGACATGCCAAGCGCGGCAAGATCCAGACTGACGCTGTTTTTATCCAGTAAACGCAGAACGATTCGTTCACCATAATTAGACGGTAAGGTCGAAACCCGCACATCAATAGCTCGGCCACCAATTCGCAGTGCCATGCGCCCATCCTGGGGGATCCGCTTCTCGGCAATATCCAGCCGCGCCATGACCTTGATGCGCGATATCAATAAAGAGGCCAGCCGCCGCTGAGGGCGAAGAATTTCACGCAACACGCCATCGACCCGGAAACGGATCTGCAAATGGCGTTCATAGGTTTCAATGTGGATATCCGATGCTTTATCCTTGATGGCTTCAGTCAGCATCGCGTTGATCAGGCGGATAATAGGAGCATCATCATCGGCATCCAGCAAGTCGTCGCTGTCGGGTAGCTCTTCTGCCAAGGTATAAAAATCCATTTCATTGCCGATATCGGTCATCATGCGTCGCGCCTCTTTCGAATCGCGCTGGTAGCTGATCACCAGTTGTTTCTCAAACTCTTCACCCGACACCGTACTGATAGTCAGCCCACACCCTGCCACCCTACGCGCCTCAAGCAATGCTGTGGCGGTGGTTTCCGCCAGACGGAGTACACGGCACCCAGCATGATCCCGCAACAGCAAAATGCGTTGTTCGCGCGCATAGGCAAATGGCAACTGCGGGCGTAATTCACTCAGGTCCTCGGGGAGGGTATTCATCGTCCCCCCGTTGAATAGAATGCACTGATCGCGGCATTAACCTGGCGGAAAGTGGCACCGTTTTGATCGGGTGGCAACTTCAATACCTCGTTGTTCAGCGTGGCTGCGCTCCCTTGTTTGCCACGCTGTTGGTCTTGTTCCTGATTAAAAGCCTGATACTTTTCTGAGGAGGCGCGGCGATACTGGTCACGATCTCGGATGATTGACGGGCGGATGAACAGCATCAGGTTGCGCTTGGAAACCTGTTTGCTGTTGGAGCGGAACAGATAGCCCAGCACCGGGATATCCCCCAGCACCGGAACCTTGTCCGTGCTGTCGCGAACGGTTTTATCCAGCAAGCCACCCACCACCACGGTTTCGCCGCTGCCTACCAGCACCGCGTTATTGACCGTGCGGGTATTAAAGGTCGCCCCCAAATTAGCACTGCTGCTGGAAGCCGCATCAGCCACACTGGAAACCTCCTGCTCGATCTCCAGCAGCACTGAGTCCCCTTCGTTGATCTGCGGTTTGACCTTCAGCTTAATGCCGACGGTTTTACGCTCCACCGTGTTGAAGATATTATCGCCCGACGTCGTTTGCGAGCCGGAGAGGACAGGAACTTCCTGGCCGACATTGAACGTCGCCTCCATGTTATCAAGCGTGACAATGCTCGGTGTCGCCAGAATGTCATTCTTGCTACTGCTGGAAAGCGCGGTCAGTAGCATGGCCCAATTGCCCTGATAAAAACCGGCAGCAATACCGTTAAAACTGCTGAGAGCACTGGCCAGGGTACTGTTCACCGTCCCGTCCTGATTGTATTGATTGGCGCCGGCAATCGCCGTGGTGATAGGCAAACCGGTATTGGTGAACTGCGTCACTCCGGCATTCTTGTTAGCCCACTGGATCCCCAGGTTCAAACCATCGGCGTCTTGTACCTCGGCGATAATCGCCTCCACCAGCACCTGTGCACGACGAATATCCAACTGAGTAATCACCTTTTCCAGATCTCGCATGACATCCGGAGCCGCCGTCAGTATCAGTGAATTGGTTTGCTCATGGGCTTTGATGGTGATGTCTTTACGCAGCGCTTCCGCCGGCTTGGCATTCTGTTGCTCACTTTGAATACTGGTACTGACGCCAGTCAACACCTCAACCAGATCGGTGGCTTTGGCATACTTCAGGTAAATCACTTTGGTATTGCCCTGCACGGCCTGCTCACGATCCAGCTGCTTGATCATGGCGATAATCCGCTGGCGGGAGTTGGGTTCTCCGCTGACCAGGACCGAGTTGGTTCGCTCATCCGCAACAAGATTGGCTACCATCAGGCTTGGCATCGCTGATTTGCTGGCATCTTTGGTTAATTCGGTGACCAGTTTGACGACTTCAGCAGCAGACGCATAGGCCAGCGGTACCGTTACCACACTACGGTCGCCTACCTTGTCAACCCGTTCAACAATCGCCATCAAACGTTTGATCACCGCCGCACGCCCGGTCATCAGCAATACGTTGGAAGGCTCATAATGCACAACACTGCCAGCCCCGGCGTTATCGTTCAATTGACGGAGTAACGGGGCAAGATCGCGTGCCGCCACGTTATTGACCGGCACGACACGTGTCACCACTTCATCACCCTCGCCCGGCTGGGCATCGCTGGCTACCGGCACCGCAGCGGTTTTCGCATCCTTGGAACGCACCACTTTCAACACGCCGTTACGCATATCCACCACGGCAAAGCCATAAACGTCCAGCACGCTGAGGAAGAACTGGTAATACTGCTCCTCATTGAGCATGTCATAACTGCGTACGGTGATAGTACCGCGCACGGCAGGATCGATAATCACCGTTTTATTCAGGTTCTTGCTGACCGTATTAATAAACTCCTGAATATCCGTGCCCTTGAAGCTGGCAGAAAACTCGGCACTCCAGCCCTGCCGAGTACCAAGCAGCATCACCGCCAGTAGCACAATGCGTAAGCTCCTGATTATTTTTGTATTTAACAATTAGTCATCTCCAAGAGCCAAATAGATATCCTGTAACTGACCGCCACGCTCCACGGTAAGATTCAGTTCACTGAGTTCTGAAAGCTGTTTCAATGCCTGTTGAGCCTGCTGTGCATCGCGCAGATCCAGGCCATTAAGCGCTATGGCAAGATCGTTTTCATGCAGCCCGACCTTGCGGAATAACTCCCCTTGTTTGCCCGGATTGAGTCGATAGCCGATGAGTTTGTCATCCACCATCACCGGTGAGATATTCAGGTAATTAAGAATGCTTTGCGGCTGCTTTTGCAACTGTGCCTTGAGCTGCGACGCTGAGGTTTTTTTGTCACTTTTAGCGGCCTCGGGTTGCTCGCTAAACAGCAACAACGATTCATAATTGCCCTGATAGGAGATCACGATACGATCGGCAAAAATTGACGCAATTCGGGCGTCATAACCAGGCACCTTCTCCCCCACGCCAAGGCTGAACTGTTTGCTATCTTTGGCGATAATGGCGATGGAACGCTCTGAACTGGGGCTGGCGACAATGCCGGTCAGGTTTAGCTTGAGAGAAGAAGGCGGTGCATTACGCAGGGTTTGCTCAGAGACCGAATGCTCAGTGGCGGAAGATGAGGGTGCCGAAGTACCAAAGAGGGTGAAGCGGTAACGTTCAGACTCACCTCCACCGCCGGTTGTTACTGGTGCGAAGTCTGCTTTGGATGAGCGTACGGGGGATATTTCAGGGGGCAGGAGCCCGTGCCAGGTGAGCAAGGCGAGTTGATTGCAAATCAACAGTGACAGCACGCATAAAGCCCATCGCGGCGTTAACAGCCTGACAGTAGCCTCTCTGCATACCGATAACAATACAGAAAATCGCATCTTGCCTTCCTTTGCCTGCTTCTCTGTTTACGCCAGCTAGAAGTTCACCGATATCAGTCAGTCGGTGGGCATATCGTTGGGGGCATTGTCGTTTGAGAATATGTAAGGTTATGACTGAAACCTTACAACTCAGTACCTCTGTCAGCCCTTACCTTTCTGAATACATCCTCTCAGAAGTGGTTACTTTATACATACTCCCCTCAATAATAAATCATTATTTTTACTTATCGAAATAATTTATCTTTCTGTTTTTATAGCTATTTATTTCTTAATCTCGCTAGCATAAAAGCAGTTTAACCTGTTTTATCTCCCTCCTCTAAACTTCGGTTCCTCCTGCCACCTACGCCCCTCCTCCTCCTAAAGCAGGAGGATGCTCCTCCTCAGCATGCAATATCTAATACCACTGCTTTACACATTGATACGATTTTTTACTTTCTATAATGTAAGCCTGATAGGGAATTTAGAATGCTGAAAAATACCTGTAATGCCCTACTTTTCGGCTCGCTTATCATATTGAGCGGCTGTGATAATAATAATTCTTCAGACGTTAGCCCCGATACCAACAACCAAGAGCCGATTGCACGCCTGCCTGACATAGCCATGCCAGGCGAAGCCGTCATGGCAGGTGAAAACCAGGCGGTAATTCATCTGGTCGATATTGCTGGTATCACCAGCGGCTCCGCCGCTGATTACAGCACCAAGAACCTGTTTTTGTGGAATAACGATACCTGTGATGCCCTGGATAATCCCTCTGGGGACTGGAATGACACCAGTACAACACCGACAGGCAACGACAGTTATGGCCCGTACTGGGTGTTACCACTGACCAAAACCACTGGGTGTATCAACTTCATTCTGCGTGATGGCACCAATAAGCTGATTGATACGGATATGCGTTTATCGTTCAGTGATTTTCCGGACAGGACCGTTTCTGCGCTTGCAGGCAGCAGTACGCTTTATGATACCCGTGCCGAAGCTTTCCGCGCGGCCTTCGGGGTTGCTCTGGCTGAAGCCCATTGGGTAGATAAACACACCCTGCTGTGGCCAGCCGGGGAAGGGAAACCTATCGTACGTCTGTACTATAACCACAGTGGCAAAGTGGCTGCTAACAGCGAAGGGAAATTTACCGATCGCTATATTTCTCTGACACCGACCAGCATCAGCCAGGAACTGGGTTCGCGCTTCCCTCACCTTGCGGATTATGCCGCCTTCAAGTTGCCGGATAATGCAAAAGTAGACGAACTGCTTAGCGGCGAGACCGTCGCCCTGGCCGCCAATCAGGACGGCATCCTTATCTCAGCAACCCAGGTACAGACCGCTGGCGTTCTCGATGATCGCTTCTCAGCCGCAGCGGAAGGCCTGGAGTATGGTGCTCAGCTGACCGATTCTGGAGTCACTTTCCGTGTCTGGGCACCAACGGCCCAGCAGGCAGAACTGGTGATCTACAGTGCGGATAAAAAAGTCATTGGTAGCCATCCGATGACCAGAGATAACGAGTCCGGTGCCTGGTCATATCAAGGAAGTCACGACCTTAAGGACGCTTTTTATCGTTACGCCCTGACCGTTTATCATCCGCAATCGCGCAAAGTGGAGCAGTATGAAGTCACCGACCCTTACTCCCATAGCCTCTCCACGAACTCCGAATACAGCCAGGTCGTGGATCTCAATGACAGCGCGTTGAAACCAGAAGGCTGGGACGGTCTGGCAATGCCACACCCACAGACCAGCCAGGCTGATATTGCCAAGATGGTCATCCATGAGTCGCATGTCCGTGATCTTTCCGCCTGGGATCAGACCGTTCCTGAACAGGTACGGGGTAAATATCTGGCGTTGACTGCCAGTGACAGCAATATGGTGCAGCATCTCAGGAAGCTTGGGCAAGCTGGCGTAACCCATATTGAATTGTTACCGGTGTTCGATCTGGCAACCGTCAATGAGTTCAGCGACAAAGTGGCGGATCTCACCCATCCATTCAGTCGGCTTTGTGAACTGAACAGCGCCGTTAAGCAAAGCCGTTTTGCTGGCTACTGTGGGAGTTCAACCACCATCGGTGATGTACAAGAAGAACTGAAACAGAATGACAGCCAGGACAACCCGCAGGTGCAGGAATTGAATGGCTATGTGGCACAGACTGACTCCTACAACTGGGGTTATGATCCGTTCCACTACACGGTGCCTGAAGGTTCTTACGCTACCAATCCCGAAGGCACTGCCCGCATCAAAGAGTTTCGTACCATGGTGCAGACCATCAAACAGCAACTGGGTATGAACATCATCATGGACGTGGTTTATAACCATACCAATGCGGCAGGCCCAACGGATCGTACCTCGGTGCTGGATAAAATCGTGCCCTGGTATTATCAACGTTTGAATGAAACTACGGGCAGTGTAGAGTCGGCCACCTGCTGTTCCGACTCGGCCCCCGAACACCGGATGTTTGCCAAACTGATTGAAGACTCTTTGCTGGTCTGGAGCAGAGACTACAAGATTGACGGATTCCGCTTTGACCTGATGGGCTATCATCCGAAAGCACAAATCCTGGCTGCCCGGGAGAAAGTAAAATCGGTGAACCCCAACGTTTATTTCTTTGGTGAAGGTTGGAATTCTGGTCAGGAAGATCGCTTCGAAATCGCTTCACAGATCACGTTAAAAGGCACCGGCATTGGCACCTTCTCCGATCGTCTGCGTGATGCTGTTCGCGGAGGCGGCCCATTTGACTCTGGTGATGCCTTACGTCAAAACCAGGGGCTGGGTAACGGCGCCGGAGTATTGGCTAACGAATTAACCCAGCAAAATGAGGATACCGTGCGCCATCTGGCCGATCTGACCCGTTTGGGCATGGCCGGCAACCTGGCTGAATTCCTGTTGATCGATAAAGACGGCTCCGTCAGGAAAGGCAGCGAAATTGACTATAACGGGGCGATTGGGGGCTATGCCAACGATCCGACCGAAGTGGTCAACTATGTTTCCAAACACGACAACCAAACCTTATGGGATATGATCAGTTACAAAGCCGCACGTGAAGCCGATCTCACCACTCGCGTACGCATGCAGGCGGTGTCACTGGCCACTACGATGTTGGGGCAAGGGCTGGCATTCGATCAACAAGGCTCAGAACTCTTGCGTTCCAAGTCATTTACCCGTGACTCATTTGATGCTGGGGACTGGTTTAACCGTGTGGATTACAGCTATCAAGACAACAACTTCAACGTTGGTATGCCACGCATCAGCGATGACGGTGACAACTATTCGCTGATCACCAGCGTAAAAGATGCTGTTGCCACACCAGGTCAAACAGAGATCGCGCAGATGACCTCGTTCTATCAGGAACTCACGCAATTGCGCCAATCTTCGCCTCTGATTGCCTTGGGTAGCGGCCATGAAGTGATGAAGCGTGTCGATTTCCGTAACACGGGCGCAGAACAGCAACTGGGCTTACTGGTGATGACCATTGATGACGGAGTTCAGGCCGGAAACGATCTTGATCCACAAGCCGATGCATTAGTCGTTATCATCAACGCAGCGCCAGAAGCCAGAACGCTTAATGACTTTACCGGTGAAAGCCTCACCCTGAGCGCAATCCAACAAAACCTGGGAGACCGCTCACTCGCCTCCGGTATCAATATTACCGCAGAGGGCAGCGTTACAGTACCAGCCTGGTCGGTGGCCTTGTTGGTCAAACAACAAGTCACTGCCCAAGGCACAGGTTTGCCTGTAAGCAGTAAATAAAACGGTTCGTTTCGGGTCACCATCAGGTGGCCCGAAACGAGAGGTTAAACCAACTGAGTCACATCAATCCCGAATATCAGTACAATGCTATTGACCCGAGTTTTCTGGCAGGATATACCCTTCATACCTTGGCGTTACCCAGCGTTGGCGACACGCCAATAAAAAACCTCTGGCTGTAGAAATCAGCGTTAATTAAAGGTTCAGGGATGTGGACAATAAATCGATAGTAGAGCCAGAAGTCAGCGTTCAGCCAGCCAAAGGGCTGTTTATTCCCCGCTATCTGCTGCCAGTGTATGCATTGTTGTTAATAGCGATAGGCTGGTTTTCCGGACAGCACTGGCGTAACAACGAAGCTTTCGCTGCCCCCGCATTGACTCAAGTTGTCCCCTCTGCCGTGGTAAAAACGGAGATGCCCAGGCATACGGTCACCAACGCTGATATAGAAACTGCGCATGATGAAAATAAACCGGCGCAGCAAGTGGGACCAGATAACAAAGTCCTCCCCTCCTTAGCCAGTGATGAATTAGCCCCTTTAAGATACAGCGCGCACGTTTACGCATCGGAAGATGACAAACGCAGCATCACGCTGAACGGTCAGCGTTATCAGGAAGGAGACAGCCCTGCCCCCAACCTTACGATTGAACAAATACAACAGGACGTGACTATCTTTAACTTCAATGGCGAGGTATTCACACTTGACGCATTAGAGGATTGGCCGGGCGGCAAGGTGGATAGCGAAAGCACCGCTGAAGAGTCAGAATAAACCTTACCACTAGCCCGTACACTTGACACTGGACACCAAGTTGGTGTCACTAACTGCTTCTTTCTGCACGCAGTTCGTCGGTAAAAGGTGCCAACAGGCTGTTAAAGCTGCTGCACTTGGTTTGTTCCGGCGTGTTGTCTCTCATCAGGCTTTGATAAATTTCCTCACTACGCTGCGGTAAAGCCCCGTAGCCAGCGTTATTCCAGCCTCGTTGCTTGGCGACTTTGTAGGCAACCTTGTCAATGACCGCATCGCTGGGTAAATCACTACGATTGCACTTATATTTCAAATACTTGGTACTGGCAATCACTGAAGCCAGCTGTTCTACCTGTTCATTAAGGGCGACCGGATCCTTTTGCTGAGAAGAACGTGGTTGCTGACAACCTGCCGTTACCAGCAAAAACAACACAGGGATAAGACGAAAAACCGGAGTTAACTGCATGATAATAATAATCTTATCTTGATTAAGTGGGTCTATTTTAACAAATCCCCCAGCACTGTCACTTGCTAGAGAGAAAAGTTTTCCTTATTGCGATCCCGCTTGCAGATTCATTTTCAGTGCTTTGCATTTTACCTCGTAGCCACACAAGTAGAGTACTTTGCGCCAGGATTAACGATATCTATGATTGAGCGGTTATTAATCCACGGCGTCAATAGCTGACACTGAGAAAATGGCTTCAGCCCCTTTTTATTCAAGGTACTACATCGCTACATGACAAGATTGAAGCCTAATGGCCACCCTTTTCTATCATAAAAGGATTGAAAGCTGAATCGATACATTAATCATGCAACAAACCTAACCCATTACTCAATGTAAATCACAATAAAAAGGCAATGAAACGATAAAAATTAAATTAATTTTGATTTACATCACAAACAAAAAATACACTCTTGCTTGGCTAGCGGTTTTATTGCAGTTTTAATCTATAAGATTCAGTAATGCATAAGGTTCTTCAGTTTTATTTACAACACAAGCTGAATCGTTTCAATTACAGAAGAAAGATAGCGGTAGATATAATTTTCATATAACAGAAGCTAAACACAATGAGCAGATGAATACATTGCTCTCCCTTGTCCATTTTTTAACAAAATTACTACAAGGAACGTTATGTCTTACGGTCATCCTATGAAAAAAAAACTTTCCCCTGGGTTAATCATCGCAGTCAGTGCCACACTGCTTTACGGTTGCGATAACTCAAGTAACAGTAATACCCCAAACGAAGATACGCATGTTCAATCCTCTTACCTGGAAAAGTATCGACCTCAATTACAATATACCGCAGCTAAAAACTGGCAAAACGATCCTAACGGATTAGTTTATTACGATGGGGAATATCATCTTTTTTATCAATACAACCCTAACGGTAATGGCTGGGGCGACATGTCCTGGGGCCATGCCATCAGCACCGATCTGGTACATTGGGAAGAGCTACCCGTGGCTTTAGCCGTTGAGAAAGATGCTGAGGGAAAGGCAACTCAGATGTTTTTCTCTGGCAGTGCTGTCGTCGATATCGATAACACCAGCGGCTTGGGTGAACCAGGCAAACCCGCCATGATAGCGATGTATACCAGCTATTATCCGGCAAGCATGACATTGGCAAACGGTAAAACCGTTGAGGAAGGCACTCAGGCGCAATCTCTCGCTTATAGCTTGGATAAAGGCCGCACTTGGCAGTTGTATGCTAATAATCCAGTATTGCCTTTGCCACCAACCGGCTATGAAGAACAATTCCGAGAGTTCCGCGATCCTAAAATGTTCTGGTTCGAACCGGAAAAAAAATGGGTAATGGTCGCGGTACTCGCCACCCAGCATAAAGCAGTCCTGTATTCGTCTAAAAATCTACGCGAATGGGAGTTTATGAGTGAATTCGGGCCAATAAATGCCACTGCTGGCGTGTGGGAATGCCCTGATTTATTCGAGCTCCCCGTCGATGGTGATCCCGCAAACAGGAAATGGGTGATGGTCATCAACCTTAATCCTGGTGGGCCGGTTGGCGGTTCGGGCTCGCAGTATTTTGTCGGTAATTTTAACGGTACCACCTTTGAGGCTGACGACAACAATGTCTTTGACAGTACGCCTCCAGAGGGCGCCGTTGTTGAGAACTTCGAAGGTGGCTATAACTCGCTGGGATGGACTGCAACGGGAGATCTGGCTGATAGCTATGTATCGCAAGGTAATAATCCAGGTCAGAATGGGGTAAGCCTGTATCAGGGTGAGAAGTTGCTAAATACCTTCGTCAATAGCGACGCGGCAATCGGCACCATAACGTCCCCCTCGTTTAAAATTACCGATAACTATATCAACCTTATGGTTGGCGGAGGCAACCATCCCCATGTTGCTGACAGTTCCCTGAAAACTGAATTGCCAACGGGTGATCTATTGTTCTCAGGTGCAGATTTTGAAGGTGATGAAAAAGTGACCTATAGTCAACTCGGATGGACAGCTGAAGGTGATTTTATCAATCAGCAGGTTGCCACTGGCACCATTGGCGACCAGCAGCAAGTCACCGGTTTCCTGGGTTCACATCTGGTAAACAGCTTTTTTGGCAAATTAATCAATAAAGAAGGTGGAGATTCGGCAATAGGGACATTGACCTCTCCCGCGTTTACCCTTGAAAAATCCTATATCAACTTCCTGATCGGCGGCGGCAATAATCCCTATGGCAAAAGTGGGACTACGGCGGTGGTGCTGTTGGTAAATGGAGAGGTCACACGGAGCGCCACCGGAAATGGCAGCGAAGCCCTGAACTGGGTCAATTGGGATGTCGCCGAATATCAAGGGCAGCAGGCCAGGATTGCCATTATTGATGACAACAGCGGCGGTTGGGGCCATATTCTGGCCGACCACTTTATTGCCTCGGATCTACCAGCCAAACCGATTTCATCCGAAACCACGGTAAATCTGCTGGTTAATGACAAAATCATCTATAGCGCGACCGGCTCAAATTCTGAAGCCCTTGACTGGCGTTCTTGGAACGTCGCATCACTCAAAGGGGAGAATGCTCAAATCCAAGTTATTGATAATAATACCGGTGGTTGGGGGCACATACTGGTTGACCAAATCCTCTTATCTGATCAACCGAAACAAACCGCCAACTGGGCAGATTTTGGTTCCGATTTCTATGCTGCCGTTTCCTGGAACGGCGTTCCCGATGGTAAACGTTATTGGATCGGTTGGATGAGCAATTGGGATTATGCCGGTAGTGTACCCACCACCTCTTGGCGCGGTGGACAGACCTTGGTCAGAGAGTTGGAGTTGCAAACGGTGGGGGACCACATCAAACTCACCCAGGCCCCGGTTGAAAGCATGACCAGCCTGCGTGGTAAACCGCTCTACCAGTTAAAAGAAGAGACGGTACTCTCGGCAGGAGACACTCTGTTGGCAGATGCAGGTGTGCAAGGACAAGTGTATGAAATAGAGGCTCAATTGAAGCCGGAGCATGCTGCAGAAGTCGGTTTCAAGATCCGTAAAGGTGCACAGGGTGAAGAAACCCTCATCGGTTATGATGCAGTGGCAGGAGAACTCTATCTGGATCGGACAAAATCGGGTGAAAGCACATTCTTTTCAGGCTTTGCTGCCAAACACCGCGCCCCGCTGCCACTTTCAGATGACGGCATACTGAAATTACGCATTATTGTTGATACATCATCAGTCACCGTTTTTTCCGGTAAAGGTGAAGTAGTTCTGACCGATCTGATATTTCCAGATCCTTCCAGCACCGGCATTGAAGTTTACAGCCAAGGCAACTCAGCGACGATTGCTGCGATGACCATATGGCCGCTGAAATCAATTTGGGCCGAAAAGTAGCCCTGCCCCCCCCCCCGAGCTTCCAGGAAGCTCGGGGCATTAATAATGTTGCAAAAAAACAGTCCATCAAGAAGAAGCGTAACTCAAAGAAAATCAGTTATATCTCCCTAATTTAAATAATATTCAAATTAGCTATATAGGCTTCAATTTTCTGATGTCCTTGTCTATCTGACGATATCACCCCCCCTCATTTTAATTTATGGATATATCGTTTAAAAATGATATTTTCATCCTGTTACATATGTAGTAATGAAAACCATCACATCTACTTGCTATTTATTATGTTCAAGCATTACTATCTCACCGCTTTATTCTCACCACGGGGGCCTTATGGACGATGGAAGTTTTAGTTTTAGCTTAGTACTACTGGATAAATTTCAGTAATGTAGTTCATACTACATTCTGAAATAAACAGAATGTAGACAATCAATCAACGGCTTATCAGCTACGTCCTGGCACTGCCTATGTGCCTTGGCATCTGATAACACCGGCTTGTCATGCCTGTTCCTGTAGTATTCATCGTTCATCATCAGCGTAACAATCAGCAAATTAATTTATCTCAAGCTATATATGTTCGTTTAAAACGGAGGCGCTCGGCTTTATTAAGCTGACGTTTCCGCCGGTTTTTTGAGAAATTTATGGGATTGGCATTATGCAAAAAAGCAGAAGTACATCTATTTCTAGAAAGTACTATCTAAATGACCTTATTGTTTTTGCAATAGGACTATTGGCCATCGTCTTTCTTATCCGTGCCTGGGGGGACATGCACGGCTCGTTTGATGAACACAGCGTGGACGCCATTAGTCTGGATACCTGGAATCTTTTCTATTACTCACTAAGAACGACAATGCGGTTTGCCATCGGCATGATTTGGTCATTGTTATTCTCCATTGTCTTTGCCGTCTTAGCGGCGCGCTACGTGCCGTTACGCAGGGTGATATTACCTTTCGTCAACTTTATGGAGTCAGTGCCCTTGGTGGGTTTTTTAACCTTCACCACGGTGTATTTTCTTGGCCTGTACCCACACAGCGTGATGGGGCTGGAGTGTACCGCTATCTTTGCGGTATTTACCGGCCAGGCATGGAATATGATGTTAACGTTGTACCAGACGCTGCGCATCGTTCCAAGTGAACTGGATGAAGCCGCGCGCAGCTTCAACTACAATCCATGGCAACGTTTCTGGCGGTTAGAGTTTATCTATTCCGTACCCGGATTATTGTGGAATGCCATGGTGTCACAATCGGCTGCATGGTTCGCTCTGGTGGCGTCGGAGGCTATCCCGGTCAACGATAAATCGGTGGCATTGCCTGGTGTCGGTTCCTATATTGCCGAAGCGCTGGCGCAGCAAAACCTCCACGCGATTCTGTTTGCCGTGATCACATTGGCGGCTAATATTATCTTGCTCGACCAATTGGTTTTCCGCCCGTTGGTTCGCTATACCTCCCGTTTCAAATATGAAGATGTTAGCGCCAATAAAACTGAAGGCAGCTCATGGTTTTATAACTGCCTGAGCTATTCCCATCTAGGGTCAATGTTGTCAGCGGCCCTACGTATGCTGGCTGATTTATGGCTGTTTAAGCTGCCACAGATCTGGTACGGCCTTGGCTTGCATAAGCTGTTTCGCATCACCGCAAAAGCCAACTGGCTGTGGCGCAGCACTTGGTATCTCGCGGTGGTCATGGCCTGTGCCTGGTTCGGTTATCAACTATGGGAGTATTTCCCAAAGCAATACTTCGCCATGATGCCTGAATGGATGCTGCTGACCACTGCGCGTGTAGTGGCTGCAATGGTGCTCAGTATCGTGATTTTCACCCCACTCGGCGTCTGGATAGGTATGAATCCGCGCCTGGTGAAATTCTTCCAACCGATCATTCAAATTCTGGCTGCTATCCCGCCGAATATTTTCTATCCTCTGATCGCCGCTTTTATCGCTGTTTATCATCAGGATCTTGGTTGGTGGGCGATTCCAATGATCATGCTCGGCACACAGTGGTATGTGTTGTTTAACGTCATTGCCGGCGTCACGGCAATCCCATCACATATCACCGAAGTCAGCGAAACCTTCGGTTTACGGAGTTTCAAATGGTGGCGTTACTATATGCTGCCCGCGATTTTCCCCTACATCGTTACCGGCATTATTTCTGCAGCAGGCGGTGCCTGGAATAGCGCCATTGCAGCAGAAGTCATTCAATGGGGAACCACCACGATCAGTACTACCGGGTTGGGCGCTTTTATTTCAGTCGTGACCGATGCCGGTAAAAACCCGGAATCCGCCCTGGGCTGTGCTGCCATGTGCTCACTGGTGGCGTTATGCGTAATCTTTATCTGGCAGCCGCTGTATCGCGTAGCAGAAACCAAATTCAAATATGATTAATGCAGGGAAATTAAATGACTATTCAAGAAGTGGTGCTCAGCGCCAAGCAGGTTAACAAAGCCTTCATTGGAGAAAACAAGCTCCCCAAGGAAGTGCTGCGCGACGTGGATCTGAATGTTCACAAGGGTGAATTCGTTACGATCCTTGGGCAGTCAGGTTCAGGAAAATCAACCTTGATGCGCATATTTGCCGGCCTGATTTTCCCTGATACCGGCAAGGTATCGCTGGCAGGAAAACCTATCGAAGGACCCGATGCCGATATCAGCATGGTATTCCAGTCTTATGCTCTTTATCCGTGGCTCACGGTGTATGACAACATCGCGTTTGGCCTGATCGCACAAGACTTGCCACCGCAATTGATCGACAAAAAGTTGAAAGCATTACTCACGCTGGTTGGCCTGAATGGATATGAGAAAGCCTGGCCCCGTCAACTTTCCGGTGGTATGCGCCAGCGCGTAGGTTTTGCCCGCGCATTAGCCGTGGAGCCCAAAGTTTTGCTGTTGGATGAACCCTTTTCTTCTCTTGATATCTTCACCGCGCAGAAACTGCGGATGGATTTAATGAATATCTGGACGAACAAAAAAAGTAATACCAGTGCCATCGTCATGGTGAGCCATGACATAGAAGAAGCGGTCATGATGTCCGACCGAGTCGTCATTATGGATGCCAATAAACGGCAAATCACCGATGAGATCGCTATCGACAGGCCAAGAGAATCACGAGGCAGACAGAATATGGCAGCCATTATTGATGAAACCAGCGATCGTTTGTATAAGAGAATTGCGATATCACAAAAAGCATCATAAATTTCAACGTATTTATTAACATCAGGTTATTGAAATGAAAAATAAAATACACTTAGCTGTATTAGGGTTACTATTGCCAGTAGCCAGCACCACGTTGGCTGCAGAAATCGTAACTAAAGACGGCAACAAATTGGATTTATATGGGCAGATTAATGGTGTTCATTATTTCAGTAATAATGCTGGCAGCAGCGGCGATCAATCCTACACTCGCTTTGGCTTTAAAGGCGAAACACAAATTAATGATGACATCATTGGATACGGCCAATGGGAATATCAGATTGGGCTGAACGGAGCGGAAAGCGGCGAGCAAAGTGGTAACTACACGCGGTTGGGTTTTGCCGGGATGAAATTCGGCCCGTTTGGAAGCATCAGCTATGGGCGCAACTACGGTTTACTCTATGATGTGGGAAGCTGGACCGATGTATTACCCGAGTTTGGTAATGACAGTTATGAAGCTGCCGATAACTTTATGACCAGTCGGGGCAACGGTATGTTGACCTATCATAATCAGGGTTTGGGGGGGATTATTGATGGCCTGAATATTGGCATGCAATATCAGGGAAAGAATCGGGGGGACGACGCTCATCACACGCAAGACCTACGGACACAAAACGGCGACGGATATTCCTTCTCCACGACCTACGACATTGGTTGGGGACTGAGCGCAGGCGGTGCCTACGCCAATTCGGATCGTACACAGGCACAGCGTAGTTTTGGTATGGCCAATGGCGATCGTGCCAGAGCCTGGACTCTGGGCCTGAAGTACGATCGGGATAACCTCTATCTGGCAGCAAACTATACCCGCACTCAGAACATGACCTACGTGGATGGTGGCAACTACACCGGCTTTGCACCAAAGGCCGATGCCGTCGAAGCCGTGGCACAGTATCACTTTGACTCTGGCATCACTCCTTCTCTTGCCTATTTGCAATCGCGTGGCAGCGATATGCCTGGCATCGGTGATACCGATCTGGTCAAGTATATAGATATGGCGCTGGGTTATAGTTTCAATGCCAATATGTCGACCTATGTAGAGTACAAACTGAACCTGCTGGATAAACATAATGCAGCCGGTTTAAGTGCTGATGATATCGTCGAGACGGGGATTATGTACCAGTTCTGAGAGGCTAAGCGCTGAACCCCATGCCTGATGAGGTTTGACCTCATTGGGCTTTTTATCGTTTTGAACGGGTAAAAGGTAGCAAGCAAGACATATGAATGAAAGTTAAAAACAGTGAATACAATCATGTTGGCCGTTTCTTTCCCCATTCCACATTGCCAATAGACTTTTCCCTCTGAAATTAGATTGTTTATCATAGCGAAACCAAAGATAACAATCACCACATTGCCTGAATTACCCTCATTTAACGATTTAGCTTCACTTCCATTGCTCCGGGATTTATAGCCAACCACTCATTGAAACCACAACCTCGTTGACGCTATGTTTAGTTTAAACAACCCTTGCGATAGTTATTAATATTAAATTACATTTTGCAGTTCTAAAACACCACTCAGTTATTGAGCTTCCTGGCCCTTGTGGGTACTATGAGACTCCGATTTAATACAGGATAAAATTATGGACACCGACGGTTCGTTATTCATTGGTTTGTTGAGCCTGCTGGAGGCTTAGGCGCAATAGTCATTTACTGCGTCCTGAAAAGTATCCGTATGTGACGTCATCACGTCACAACTGCACTTTTTTATTACTTCCTTCAGCGCCTTATACTAGGCGATCCCTAGCTGACAGCATCTCTCAATAGCCAGAATTCAACTTACTAATCAGACCAATAAGGCCGCTGGCATTCTCCCGTGTGAATTTTCACGTCTGGATGTTCCTGTGCAAAACTCAGCGGCATATCCTATTCGCCTATTTGTTTTTTAAAAGATAACCAAGGAAATATGATGGCCAAGAAAAAAGTATTACTTACTGTCAGCAACGTTAGCAAGAGCTTCCAACCTACGGCTCAAAAATCACATTTGGTCCTTAGTGATATCGACCTCAAAGTCTATGATAATGAAGTAGTCAGCGTATTAGGGAAATCCGGCTCGGGCAAATCCACCCTACTGCGGATCATCTCAGGTTTGATATCTCCTGATTTTGGGGATGTCATGCTGGGTGAGAAAAAAGTCTCAGGCCCTAACCCACAAATCAATATGGTTTTCCAGAACTTTGCTATTTTCCCTTGGTTAACCGTTTATCAAAATATCGCCTTTGGATTGCAGGCACAGCATTATTCCCAAGACACCATCGACAAGCAGGTGATAAAAATGCTGAACCTGATTGGTCTGGAAAAATACCGCAATGCTTTTCCACGAGAACTTTCCGGTGGTATGCGCCAACGGGTGGGGTTTGCCCGTGCACTCGTCGTTGAACCTGCGTTGCTGCTACTGGATGAACCTTTCTCTTCCCTGGATATTTATACCGGAGAAAATCTACGCAACGACCTAATGCAGATCTGGTCGACGCGGCAAATAAAAACTCGCTCCATGATTTTAGTAACCCACAGCATAACAGAAGCCGTAATGATGTCAGATCGGATTATTTTGCTAGGTTCAGAACCCGGTACCGTGACCGGAAATTATGAAATCACCCTACGGCGTGAGGAGCGGAACAATCGCTCAATGCAAAGCCTGATCGAAGAAATCAGCGCTGAGCTAAGCCAGCAAATTGCTACTTCGGCCTATTAATTAAAACCAGGCCCTGTGTAAACGCCACTGAACCGTG
Organism: Serratia sp. T13T92; assembly: GCF_047530105.1. NCBI lineage: Bacteria > Pseudomonadati > Pseudomonadota > Gammaproteobacteria > Enterobacterales > Yersiniaceae > Serratia > Serratia sp. T13T92. The sequence goes on from NZ_JBLJAK010000008.1 coordinate 105,421, forward strand.
TTTACCAAGGCATAAAATCAATTTCTAATCGCTGTCTGGCAGATGAAAAGTCTGCCATTTTAACTACCTGTTTATCAAGAGCTACCTTTTTATCGGTGTTTCATGATAAGCAGATAACATGTTGGCTTTTATCATGCATTTTATTCAAACATTAATAACGCTATCAACGGCATCTTTACTTGGCGCAATTATTGGCTATGAAAGACAGTTCCGGCAACGCACCGCCGGGTTACGCACCAATACACTTGTTGCCACCAGCGCAGCTATTTTTGTACATCTGGCCATGACCATTGATGGCAGTGGGGGTGCGGTAAGAGTGATTTCTTATGTGGTTTCTGGCGTCGGTTTTCTCGGAGCTGGGGCAATCATGAAAGAAGGAATGAATATCCGCGGCCTGAACACAGCGGCTACGCTTTGGGGATCGGCAGCCGTCGGTACCTGCGCGGGTTGCGCATTATATGGAGATGCTCTGGCCGCTACGTTATACGTACTGGCTGCCAATACACTGCTGCGCCCGATCGTCAATATGGTCAACAAACAACCCTTCAGCGATGTTAACGGTGAATCCACCTACCAGATCTGCGTGATTGCATTTGAACACGAGCAACGCGAAGCGTTAGCCAAATTCAAAAAGGTGATGCAAGCCGAAAACTGCTTTATCTCGCACCTGGATATCGAGCCTTTTGGCGATGATGACGTAGAGATCACCGCAACTCTCATGCCCGCCTCTGTCACTACTACGGTACTTGATAAAACCGTCAATACTTTACTTGGCGATAGCATGATGAAGCAGGCCTATTACAGCAGAATTTGTGGCTCTGGTTAAAAACGTCACGTAGGGCCCTTTTACACCGCCAATTAAAACATGAATGAAGAGAATTATTATGAAAAGTATGCCGAAATTATCTCACCTGACTACTTTTAAAGAAATTGTTTACTGCGGTAGCTTACATGAAACATCAAAAAAGCTGGCTATTTCACAACCGACACTCAGCCGTATTATTAAAGAACTTGAAGAAAATATAGGCTCGCGTCTTTTGGAACGCAGCAACCGCGGTGTCCGGCTCACTGCGGTAGGCGAAGCGTTTTTTCAACGCATTGACGCTATCACCAATGAGTTAAGAAATACCATTTATGAATTCCGTGGACTGAAAGAAACCGGAGAGAAATTCTTGCGCCTAGGTATGAGCACCTATCCACTGCTATGCTATCTCCCCGACGCACTTGAGATCTTTAATCAGCGTTATCCACACAGCCGCATTATCGTGATTGAGGATTGCCCCGAGGGGTTGGTTGCCAAGTTGAGAAATAACGAACTGGATCTGGTAGTCTGCAACCTCAGCGAGGGGATTAACTGTGTCGATCTGGTAACGCAGGACTTCAAATGTGAAACGTTTTCGCTTTATCAAGGGAACAATCAGTCCTCTGATGAGCTGCCGCTGGACGAAACAAAGTGGGTAGTCCCGCATTCCTGTACTGCCGGCCGTCTAGCGATGCAAGACTCCTCTTTCCCGTGCACGCAGCAGGGTCATGTCGTGGAAACTGATTCTTTCCTCGCCACCTGGTGTCTAGTGAAACAGCAGGGTTATCTCGCGCTATTAAGCGATCGTATCGTGGCACATTACAGCCCACAGGTGAACCTCAAGAAAAAATCTGCTGAAGATATCAATATCAGCGCATGCTTTTATATTATTAAACGTGACGAGCCCATGACATCGTCCATTACTAGCGATTTTACCGAGATCCTGATGGCGATGTGAACACGCGGAAAATCACCTGGCGAAGTGGTGCAAGCGCCTAGAAAGTAAAGACCTGAAGGCCATCTGAAAACGAAAAACCCCAAGCTCATGGGTAAATGGGTTTTGCGTTACGTTAACCCAACTGGAGTGCCATTTTTCTAGGAAACTCGGGTCTATTCCGTCAGTGGAATGTACTGAATGCGACGCGTTATGAAAAAACGGCGAGCTCAGCCCGACAGAAAGCGATGTGATTTTCAACCTGCAGCGTGGTCGAGTAAAGGTAAAGGGGCGTGTTCATCAATTGAACGTCGCCCCTTATCGATTTACCACCATGCCCTCTCCTGATTATTTATACAAATCCGCGGTGCCGTAAACATGGTTATTAACGGTAACTGAAGTAATGCGATAGGCACTGGCCCCTCGCTGTTGCGCATCTGCGGCTATCATCTGTTCAAAGCTGCTCAACGTTGTCGCCTGGCTGGAAACCTCTCCGATTTTTTGCAACCCTTGTGCAGCACTACTTGTCACCGGCATGGCGGCCATGACACTGCTGCTGGCTGCGGCCAGTACCAAAGCCAAGATTACATTTTTCATCATTAAATCCTCTCACTAGCTGGATAATAACCGGCAGCAAAGGCCGCCGACGGGATTACGCTTTTACTGGCTCATGGCATCCTTACCGGTTTGCTGTTGCTTACTCATCGGCTCTCTCCTGCCCCCATATCACTTTGATGTGAGAAGTATTCAACGAATTTGTTCCCCAAGACCTCACGCAAAGTTAAATAAAATGTGATCACTGCCAAGGTGGGGGGTGTGTAGACTTCAGTAAGACCTGTAAATCGCGGTGGGAAAAACGGAAAAGGCAAAACCATCAATGGAACCGGAAGAGCGCACAGTGAATGCCGGGTCCCTCAAATACCGGCCCAATACCAGGCAAGCAAGGGCAAGGGCAGTCAACATTCAATGGCATACTAAACATCGGCACAAACAAAAAACCCCAAGCTCTTACGAGCTTGGGGTCTGTATTTGGCGGAAGGACAGAGATTCGAACTCTGGGAGCTGTTACACTCGACGGTTTTCAAGACCGTTGCCTTAAACCACTCGGCCATCCTTCCAATGGGCGCAGATATTAACGGTACCGTCATGAAATGTCTATCGTTTTGACGTAAAAAAATGCGTCAAAACGCTCGTTCGCTTAAATTTCAGGCCGATTGCGGTTAAAAAAACCAGAGCCCCGCATCAGCGAGGCTCTTTTCGGACAATAAGCAGGCAGTTATTTAGGTTGGGTATCGTACTCTGAACAACTCTGATAACCCTTGTTCATCACGTGGCCCGTGTCGTTGAAGCTGACAAAATAGGTCTGTGCTTTGCCGTCCCGTGGTGCCACGGCATAAGTATCACAGGTACCCTGCGCATGGATCAGGCTGGCTGAGGTTGATGGTGGCCCGGCAATTGCGCGTACTTGCTGTTTCGTCATCCCGACTTTTACATCGCTTACCACAGGCTCGTTAACATAGCTCGCGGCCCTGTCGTAAGTGGTACACCCAGTCAGTACAGTAAATAGAGCCGCAGTGCATCCGGCCAAAACCAGTTTCATTGTCATAGCTTATCTCCTTAGCATGCTTATTGTTATCTAAGTGTAGAAGCTAAAAGGCTTTTATGCCAATAATGCGTTGCCGCTGTTAATAGTTGGCCCAGATACCCGGCGTCACCAGTTCCAACAGATGGCCATCCGGATCGCGGAAATAAATGCTCTCCGCGCCCTGCTCCCAACGCATACGCCCTTCTATCTCAACACCGTGTTCGGCCAACTGCTGCTCCCACAGGGGTAACTGGGCCTTGCTCACGGCCAAGCCAAGATGTTGAGGGCCGCTGCCGTCATGAGGGGGAATATAACCTCCCGGATAGTGAGCACCGTTCAGCGAATCTCCGGCAACAAACAGCAGCAACACGCTTTGATCGGAGATGTTATAGGCCCGGAAACGATCGTTCGCGACCATCGCTGGCAGTTGTAACACCTGCTGATAAAAGGCTGCGGCACGTTCGATATCGTTAACATACAGCACCGTCTCAATCACACGCTCAATCTTAAGTTCCATACCAACCTCCTGATTTATCGATTTATAAACAGGGTAGGCAGGTACGGACTCAGCAGAATAGCAATCAGTGCCGCGTGAAGATCAATCTGTGCGGCTGGCGAACGGGCAAAAAAAAACGCGGCCCGAAGGCCGCGTGGTCACATTCACGGTATTGCTTAGAACTGGTAAACCAGGCCTACAGCAACCACGTCGTCGGTATTGATACCGGCTTTGTCGGTAAATGTGTTGTCGTCCAGCAGGTTGATTTTGTAGTCAACGTAGGTGGACATGTTTTTGTTGAAGTAGTAGGTCGCGCCCACATCAACATATTTCAGCAGATCTTGGTCGCCGTAACCGCCGCCAATGTCCTTGCCTTTAGACTGCAGGTACGCCACGGAAGGACGCAGGCCGAAGTCGAACTGGTATTGTGCAACCACTTCAAAGTTCTGTGCCTTGTTCGCGTAACCGTACAGAGAGCTATTGCTGTTGCCGAAACGGGTAGCATTGTAAGACTGGGTATACATTGCTGCCAGGTAGACGTTGTTGGCGTCGTATTTCAGACCGCCGCTATAGCCTTCGGCTTTGTCACCACGACCCAGAATGGAAGAGGTGCCGTTAGGGCCACCGTTCTGATCGTTGGTACGGTCAGAGCTGAAGAATGCACCGGCAGCACTGATGCCATAGCCCAGATCGTAGGATACGGACATACCGTAGCCGTCACCGTTCTGGTTCAGGACATCACGGCCATTGTTGCTTTCTTCACCGTTGCCGTTTTTACCCTGATACTGCAGGGCAAAGTTCAGGCCATCAACCAGACCGAAGAAGTTGTTGTTACGATAAGTCACAACACCGCTGGTACGTTGGAACAGGAAGTTGTCCGCGCCATAGGTATCGCCACCGAACTCAGGCAACACGTCGGTCCATGCGCCGATGTCATACATCACACCGTAGTTACGGCCGTAATCCAATGAGCCGTAATCGCCGAATTTCAGACCAGCGAAGCCCACACGGGTGAATGCGTCATTTTCGTCTTCAGTTTTGTTCAACTGAACCTGATATTCCCACTCACCATAACCGGTCAGTTGATCGTTGATCTGAGTTTCGCCACGCAGGCCAAAACGCATGTAAGACTGATCGCCGTCGGTTTTATCGTTGTCGGAAAAATAGTGAAGACCATCGATTTTACCGAACAAATCCAGTTTATTGCCGTCTTTGTTGTAGATTTCTGCTGCACCTGCTGTGCCTGCCATCAACAGAGCTGGGACGATCAGGGAGAGTACTCGAAGTTTCATCGTTATTATCCTCTTAATTATGTCGAGCTACGGCCACTGCTCTTCTGAGCATTATTAGCGCGACTGTGAATCACCATTCTGGTAACAAGGGCTATATTAATCCAGAAAGAAAATGATACCAAGTATCCGATAGTGTTTCATACCTATATTTAAAAGTTTCAAAATGTAAATACTGGCGAACTTTAACAAAACATTACCGACAAACAAAATAAAGCACCGAAAGATAAAAAAATAAATTAAACCTTACAAAACAATGCAATATACAAATCTTTATAAAAATAAAGATAACAGTACAAAAGTATCAAACAATAAGCACGTTGTGCCAAAAACCGTTGCAATACCTGGGGCTATAATCACCCCGCTATCATCATTATTTTCATTATTACCTTCATTATCCGTATGATAATTTTTGTAGTTACGACCGGCCTCTGGCCGGTTTTTTTATACCCAAAATCAGCACACAAATCGTTCCAATAAAGCATTTTATGCACAAATTTAATCACAAATAGATATCATAAACATGATCAACCACCGCACTAATAGCTAAATTAACAATGAAAAACCACCAACAAATTAACCAGTGAATAATTTTCCGCCGCTCATCGTTTAAATAGCCAGCGATCACATGCAAAATAGCAATGAATCCTGCATCAATTCTCCCGATAATATATTTGTTACCTTGAGAAACTATTTCACCCTCATCAGCGAGTGATCTAACACTGCTCCTCCCCCCTGATGGGCTACACGGTTAACGCGAATCCTTTCGACCCCGATCACAGATTGTGATAAAAACAGGGGTTCATTTAAGCCACTATCCAGAGCCGATCCCGATACCGACATGACAGTCACTTGCAATGAACAAATTAAGCCCGGTGTGCCCGAGCAGAATGCAACCCGCCTGGCCTTTTTTATCGCCGGACTGGCGATGGCCACCTGGGCACCGCTGGTGCCTTTTGCCAAAACGCGTATCGCCATAGATGACGGTTCATTAGGCCTGCTGCTGCTATGCATCGGGGTTGGCTCGATCATGGCAATGCCGTTGACAGGGCTATTGACCGGCAAATTTGGCTGTCGCCGCGTGATCCTGCTGGCGGGTATCGCTCTGTGCATCGATTTGCCACTGCTGGTGCTGATGGACTCCACCTTGGGGATGGCATTAGCCTTACTGCTGTTCGGCGCAGCGATAGGTATGATTGACGTGGCCATGAACATTCAGGCCGTGGTGGTCGAACGCGCCAGCAATCGTGCCATGATGTCCGGCTTTCACGGTTTCTTCAGCATTGGCGGGATAGCCGGTGCGGGTGGCGTCAGCGCCCTATTATGGTTGGGGCTAGGCCCGCTACAAGCCACTCTGATCGCCGTCGTCGCCATTCTGGCTCTGCTACTGATTGCCAGTAAAAACCTGCTGCGTGAAAGCGGCGGAGATAAAGAAGGCCCGATGTTCGTTCTGCCACGTGGCTGGGTGATGTTCATTGGCCTACTGTGCTTCATCATGTTCCTGGCGGAAGGCTCAATGCTCGACTGGAGCGCGCTGTACCTGACCACCATGCGCGGGATGGATCATAACCAGGCTGGGTTGGGGTACGCCTTGTTCTCCATTGCCATGACGATCGGCAGGCTGAATGGCGATCGCGTGGTGAATGCCATGGGCAGATATCAGGTACTGTTGCTGGGTAGCCTGTGTGCGGCCATCGGCCTGGCGTTGGCTATTACCATAAACAGCGCCATAGCCTCTTTGATTGGTTTTATGCTGGTCGGGGTCGGAGCATCCAATGTGGTCCCTATTCTGTTTAGCGCAGCTGGGAACCAACGCGTCATGCCTGCCAACCTGGCCATCGCTTCGGTCACTACGGTGGGCTATGCCGGTATTCTGGCTGGCCCGGCAGTGATCGGGCTAATCGCCCAGATCTCCAGCCTGACGTTTGCCCTGGCCTGTGTCGCGGCATTACTGCTGATCGTCACTGCCAGCGCCAAAGCGGTCACTCGCTAATTTCAGGAATGCGTAGCCATGTTGCAAGATAGACAACTGACCATAAACTCCCGCTACATCACCCGCAGCTTTTGGCTGTTTGTCGTGCTGCTGGCCATGGCCATTGGGTTGTACAGCTATAACTACACCAACGCCTATCTGACGGAGAAAAAACATGCCGTCAACACCATCGCCAACATGCTGCAAAAGCGTATCGACAGCTACCGCTCTCTGACCGAGCAAATCTACGACAAATTTGGTAATACCGCGTCGCTTCCTGCTGAGACCAACCTGCAGGAAACCCGACTGCGTCCGGATGTATATTATGTTGAGAAGCGACGCAGCAAAACCGATGCGGTCATTTTTGGCAACCACGACAACGCTACGCTGGCTACGGTTGCCAATATCTCGGACTTCCTGGATAACCGCTGGGGAACCGAGACCGAAAACTATGCGATGTATTTTCTCAACGGGCAAGATAACAGCCTGAGTCTGGTGACGACCCAATCGCTGAAAGACCTGACCTCCCGGTTGAAAGAAAACTACCTGACTACGTCGGTGTCAGACCGCCGCACTGAAATGCTGCAACAGGCCAATATGCTGGACGAACGCGAGAGTTTTTCCGGCCTGCGCAAACAGCGCTTCCAGAACGCCTATTCGTTTTCGATCCGTACCACCTTTAACCAGCCGGGGCATTTGGCCACGGTGATCGCCTTCGACCTGCCGATTAACGATATCATTCCGCTTAATATGGCCCGCTCCAACTTCCTGCTGCTGCCCGATAATGAAGAGATCGACGACAGCATGGTGCCGAGCGAAACGGCAATTAACGCCCAGGCGGCCCTGAAAGGCAGTTGGGTTGAATTCAGTGTTGCCTTGCCCAACTCGCCGTTGCAGCTGATTTACCGCGTTTCAGCTTTCAATCTGGCGATTGACCTGCTGCGCAATAACATCTGGCTACTGGCGGTCAATCTGCTGTTGCTGACGCTATCGATGGTGGGCATTTATTTCCTCCGCCAGCAGTACATCCGCCCCAGCGAAAATATCGCCGCCGAGCTGGATCTCCAACGCTCGCTCAACCAGGAAATTGTCGCCAGCCTGCCTTGCGGGTTGCTGGTCTATGACTTTGCCGATAACAGCGTGATTACCAGCAACAAGATCGCCGAACATCTGTTGCCACATCTCAGCCTGTCCAAAATTGCCCATATGGCGGAGCAGCATCACGGCGTGATCCAGGCGACGGTCAACAACGAAGTCTATGAGATCCGCATCTTCCGCAGCCAACGAACGGCAGAAACCTATCTGTTCCTGCTCAACGATCAGGATAAAGAAGTGATGGTGAATAAGCGGCTGCAACAGGCCCGCCGCGAATACGATAAAAACGTGCAGGCCCGTAAGTTGATGCTGCATAACCTGGGGATCGAGCTGAATCAGCCGGTGCGGCAAATGCACGAACTGGCCGCGAGCCTGTGCCAACCATCAGATGCCGAGCAGCAACAGACATTGCTTAAACAGCTCAACCTGGCTTCGGCATCGGTATTGGATCTGATCGACAATATCACCCTGCTCACCAGGCTGGAGACACAGGATTGGCAGCCGGTACGTCAACCTTTCAACCCCACTGAACTGCTGGATGAACTGCTGCTGGACGTGCTGCCAGCCATCAACCAGAAAGGGCTGGCGCTGTTCAATCACGTTAATCTGGACGTCAACCAACAGTACATTGGCGATGCTGGCGCACTGCGCAAAATCCTTTCATTGCTGCTGCGCTACGCCATCATCACCACCGCCTACGGCAAGATCACCCTGGTGGTGGAACAGGAAGCCGATCGCCCTGAACACCTGGTATTTCATATCAATGACACCGGCACCGGCATTTCCAATGAGGAAATTAGCAACCTGACCTACCCGTTCCTCAGCCAAACGCTGGTCGATCGCTTCGACCACGGCTCTGGGCTGACGTTTTTCCTGTGTAATCAGCTGTGCAAAAAACTCAATGGCCAGTTGGATATCCGCAGCAAAATCGATATCGGTACCCGCTATACCATTCGTGTCACTATGGAGCAGGAGAAAACAGAGGAACAGGCAACGGAGAAGTTACTCGATGGAGTAACGGCGCTGCTGGATATCACCTCCGACGAGATCCGCCGTATCGTGACTCAACTGCTGGCGGGCTACGGGGCCAACTGCATCGTGGCCGAGGAGCACCAAAACAGCCGGGAATATGATGTATTACTGACCGATAACCCGCAGCAGGCCGACAACTATACGTTGCTGCTAACCAGCGATGAAGCGGGCTGGCAACAGCTTGATAAAGGCTATATTCGCGTCAACTATAACCTGCACAATGCCATGATCGACGCTGTTCTGATCTTGATAGAACACCAGATGGCGGCACAAGAGCTGGAAGAAACCCCTGTAGGATCGCTGGCAGAAAGCGCCCAAGTGTATGAAAAACAATTGAGATCAAGTGATTACTATGGTTTGTTTATTGATACAGTACCCGACGATATCAAAAAACTGTATACTGAGGCGGGCAGCGGTGATTTTGCAGCGCTGTCTCAAACCGCACACCGCCTGAAGGGCGTGTTTGCTATGTTAAATCTGCTTCCCGGAAAGCTTCTGTGTGAGTCGTTAGAACAGCACATCGCGGACGGTGATGCGCTCAAGATCGAGAATAACATCAGTCAGATTGATTTTTTCGTCAGTAGACTGCTGCAGCAAGGTAGCCAACAACATGAATAACCTGAACGTAATTATTGCCGATGACCATCCTATCGTACTGTTTGGCATCCGGAAGTCACTTGAGCAAATTGAGTGGGTGAATGTCGTTGGGGAGTTCGAGGACTCTACAGCACTGATCAACAATCTGTCCAAACTGGACGCCAACGTCCTGATCACCGATCTTTCGATGCCGGGTGACAAATATGGCGACGGCATTACGCTGATAAAATATATCAAACGCCACTATCCGCAATTGTCGATCATCGTTCTGACCATGAACAACAATCCGGCCATTCTCAGCGCGGTGTTGGATCTGGACATCGAAGGCATCGTCCTGAAACAGGGTGCGCCTACCGATTTGCCAAAAGCGCTGGCCGCATTGCAGAAAGGCAAGAAATTCACGCCAGAGAGCGTCTCGAAGCTGTTGGAAAAAATCAGTGCCAGCGGTTACGGTGACAAACGCCTCTCTCCGAAAGAAAGTGAAGTGTTGCGTCTGTTCGCCGAAGGTTTCCTGGTGACCGAAATCGCCAAAAAACTGAACCGTAGCATCAAGACTATCAGTAGCCAGAAGAAATCAGCCATGATGAAACTGGGTGTTGATAACGATATCGCACTGCTCAACTATCTCTCCTCCGTCAGTATGACGCAGTTGGATAAAGACTAAAGTTCAACGGGTGCAGCATGCGGCGCCCCTGAACCAGCATTGTTATCAATCTAAAGGGCGCTCTTAGGCGCCCTTTAGTATTTATACCGTTTGCGACTCAGCCCTAAGCCGTCGTACCCGTTGACTGTAATAGCCCAGCGACTGCTCCAGCGTCTCCAGCGTGACCGGTTTCGACAGGCAGTTATCCATCCCGGCCTCAAGACAGCGCTGTTTCTCTTCTGCCAGCGCATTAGCCGTTACGCCAATCACCGGGGCAGTGAAATTCGACTGGCGCAGGCAACGTGTCAATTCATAGCCATCCATATTCGGCATATTGACGTCAGTCAATACGATATCCACCGCATTGCGTTCCAGTACGCTGAGCGCATCGACACCATCATTGGCGGTAATCACCTGATAGCCCAACGATGACAGCTGATCGGACAGCAAGCGCCGGTTGATCGGGTGATCGTCCACCACCAGCAGGCGAATATCCCCGTTGTCGGCACTATTGGCCTTAACCGGTAACGGTAGTTGCACCAACGCCTTATCGCTTTCGGTAACCACGCCAAACAACCGGTTCAACAGCAGGATGGCATCCCGTGGCGTGGAGGTACTATGCAGCCAGTAACCCGGGTGCGTTTCCAATGACGGTCCGATGTGCGCAATGGAGAATTCAATCTGTGCCAACAGCGGGGTATCCACCTGCAAAGGATAATCGCTGAGCAGAACATCCCCTGCTGCGGTTTGCTGCCCCTCATAACGTAATACCGTGGCGCCGAAGCCGCCAAGGATCGCCTGCAGATAGCTTTCCAGCCGCTGATTACGAATTTGCAGCCACAGGTTTTTGCCCTGCCAGGTATCGCTGGCCTGCGGCGTCGGGAACTGCGCCCCAAACAGCGGAATGCGAATGGTAAACAGGCTACCGAGGCCAGGCTCGGACTCCACCGCGATATCACCGTCCATCAGGTTGATCAGTTTTTCACAAATCGCCAGCCCAAGCCCAGTGCCCTGGAAATGGCGCTGTACCCCGCTGCCAACCTGGAAGAAGGGATCAAACAGGCGCAGGACCTCTTTTTCTGGAATGCCGACGCCGGTATCGCGAACGCTGAACTCCAGATAGCTGTCACGGGTGCAGACCTGCAGGATAATACAGCCGGTGTCGGTAAACTTGATAGCGTTATTCAATAGGTTAGACAAGACCTGTTGCAAACGCACGGGATCGCCATTGATACGTTCAGGCACACCTTGTTCAATAAAACAGTACAAACCGAGCCGCTTTTTCACCACCAGCGGCAAGTAGTTGCCCGCAATGTGGGTAATGACTTCGAGGCAAGAAAACTCACGGGGTTCTATCTTCAACTGCTCCGACTCAATCTTGGAGAAGTCCAGGATGTCGCTGATGATCTTCAGCAACAGCCCCGAGGAGTTGTTCATCGCATTGACCAGGCGATCGACTCCTTGCGGCAACGCCTTGGTCTGTAACAGATCCAGGTTGCCGATAATCCCGTAGAGCGGCGTGCGCAGCTCATGACTGACGGTGGCCAGGAACATCGATTTGGACTGGCTGGCCTGCTCCGCCGCCGCGGCCATTTCCTGCAGCGACTCTTCCATTTTGACGCGGGCACTAACGTCAACCAGCACGCAGATAGCCACGTCCTCATTGCGGTAACGGGAATGCACAAAGCTGATTTGCAGATTGTTGTTATTACTGGTCATCACATCTACAAAGTTGACCTGCTGTTCGCAGATAATGCGTGTAATACGATCCCGATCCTCGTTGGTCAACAGGTTGATATAGTTATGCGCCAGTTCATTACTCAGGATGTTGGTACCATCACTGATGCGCAGAATGCAGATACCCACCGGCGCCGAAGCCACGATTTTGCGGTTGAACTGTTCATGCTCCTCCAACCGGAAGGCATTCTCTTCCGCTGGCAGGAACATTTTGCGTTCGAACAACCACGCCAGGCTGAACAACACCACGGCCGACAACAGGTTAAGCAGCACCGCATTGAGGATCAGTACCTTGAAGCGCTCCACCACGCTCTTCACCGGCAATGAATACACGATGCTGAGCGACGAAGGAGGCAGCGCCTTCTTCATGATTAGATCCTGGTAACTGTCGACATAGCCAAAATAGGTGTGTTCCTGCGGATAAACATTGAGCGAAGAGGCGTAGCGATCGCCATTGGCCAGTCGCAGCACCGATTCGTTGTTCTCATCCAGCAGATTAACCCCCACTGGCAAGTTGCTGGTGGTGACAAAGTCCTCCAGGCGGATCGTCTGTTCAATCCCCAGCAGCGCTTCCAGCTTGTTGCCGACATAGACCGGCGTCATCACATACAGATAACCTACATCAGGCCGCTGCTGGCTGGGGCTGATCCAGTAAAGGTTATTGTCTTTCTCCGCGCTGTTGGCGGCGTTACGGTATTTAAGGATGCGCTCATGGAGCGCCTTGAGCACGTTTTGCCGATCGGTGATGCCGTTGCTGCTACCGAATTCCGTCATGCACAGGCTGTCACTGCCGATAAAAAACACCCGGTTCAAATCATAGGCTGCGACAAAGTTTTCTTTCCAGTATTGGATCAGACTGTTTAACGAGGTGATCGAGTCACGGTAGTTGGAATTCAGCGCACAGTTGGATTCCGGGTACAGCGGTTTCATCTCCGGCTGGCTGTCTTTGCCATTCATCATGCCGGTGAACAGCTCGAGGCTCCCTACCGTGCCGTTGAGGCGGTTTTCCGCCATGTATTTGATGTCGCGGATGATATCCGCCGAGTGGCGAATGTAGCCCTGAGCCTGGTCAAAGTTGAGATTATATTCCTGCCTGATATCGGATTCTTTCTCATGCACGATATCCAGGATATAAAACGTGGTCAGCAGCGCACCCAGCGACCACAGCATGAACGCCAGCACCCGAAACAGATAGCGGGAAATTTTTAACGTGGTACGGAAAGAGGCTAAGTATTTCAAGCAGGTACCATGCCAGAGTAAGAGGTGACGAGCATAATCATAGCAAAACAACGATCCCGTGCAGCATCGACAAGTGATTACAGTAATTAAACCATACAACTGAAAAAGGGCCTAGCATCGCTGCCAAGCCCTTTTTGATCCACCCAGATTATACGGCCAAGGCCGTGTTATTTAGGCGTTCTCGTCATCCACATCGTCTACGGCGCCGGTATCCTCATCACCCTCATCGAGTGGTGTGGTATCTTCTTCCGCTTCTTCCGCGCCCGGTTCAAGGCTATCAAGCTCTTCATCTTCAACCGGTTCAGCGACGCGCTGCAGGCCAACGACGTTCTCGTCTTCCGCAGTACGGATCAGGGTAACACCCTGGGTGTTACGGCCAACCACGCTGACTTCCGCGACACGGGTACGCACCAGCGTGCCTGCATCGGTGATCATCATGATTTGGTCGGTAGTTTCGACCTGCACAGCCCCAACAACCTGGCCATTACGCTCGCTGACCTTGATGGAGATAACCCCTTGGGTCGCACGCGATTTGGTCGGATATTCCGTTACCGCAGTACGCTTGCCGTAGCCGTTCTGCGTCACGGTCAGGATATCGCCTTCACCGCGTGGAACAATCAGCGAAACTACACGATCGCCTTCGCCGAGATTGATACCGCGAACGCCGGTAGCGGTACGGCCCATCGAGCGCACCTGCCCTTCTGGGAAGCGCACCACTTTACCGTTGGCAGAGAACAGCATCACTTCGTTGCTGCCGTCGGTCAGGTCAACACCAATCAGCTCGTCACCCTCGTTGAGGTTAACGGCGATGATGCCAGCGCTGCGTGGGCGGCTGAACTCGGTCAATGCGGTTTTCTTCACGGTACCGCTAGCGGTAGCCATGAACACATGGCGGCCTTCTTCGTATTCACGTACCGGTAGAATGGCGGTGATACGTTCGTTGGCTTCCAGCGGCAACAGGTTGACGATTGGCCGGCCACGGGCACCACGGCTGGCTTCAGGCAGTTGATACACCTTCATCCAGTACAGGCGACCACGGCTGGAGAAGCACAGGATCGTGTCGTGGGTGTTGGCCACCAGCAGACGATCGATAAAGTCTTCTTCTTTAATACGGGCGGCTGACTTACCTTTACCACCGCGACGCTGCGCTTCATAGTCGGTCAGAGGCTGATACTTCACGTAGCCCTGATGCGACAATGTCACGACCACATCTTCCTGGTTGATCAGGTCTTCGATGTTGATATCAGACGTGTTGGCGGTAATTTCGGTACGGCGAGCGTCACCGAACTGATCGCGCATGGCCACCAGTTCTTCACGGATCACTTCCATCAAGCGGTCTGGGTTTTCCAGAATAAAGATCAGCTCAGCGATGATGTTCAGCAGCTCTTTATACTCGTCCAGCAGCTTCTCGTGCTCCAGGCCGGTCAGTTTCTGCAAGCGCAGATCCAGGATCGCCTGAGCCTGTTGCTCGGTCAGGTAATATTTACCGTCACGGATACCGAACTCTGGCTCCAGCCACTCTGGGCGTGCAGCGTTGTCACCGGCACGTTCCAGCATCGCCCCAACGTTACCCAGATCCCAAGGTTGCGCGATTAACGCAATCTTCGCTTCTGCCGGAGTCGGCGCGCGGCGGATCAGTTCGATAATCGGGTCGATGTTGGCCAACGCAATGGCTAACGCTTCCAGGATATGGGCACGGTCGCGGGCTTTACGCAGTTCGAAAATGGTACGGCGGGTCACCACTTCACGGCGGTGGCGCACAAATGCACGCAGAATATCTTTCAGGTTCAGCAACTTTGGCTGGCCCTGATGCAGTGCCACCATGTTGATACCGAAGGTTACCTGTAGCTGAGTCAGCGAATACAGGTTATTCAGCACCACTTCACCCACGGCGTCACGTTTGACTTCAATCACGATGCGCATGCCGTCTTTATCAGACTCGTCACGCAGCGCGCTGATGCCTTCAACACGTTTCTCTTTCACCAGCTCGGCAATTTTCTCGATCAGGCGCGCTTTGTTCACCTGATAAGGAATTTCATGCACGATGATGGTTTCGCGGCCGGTTTTAGCGTCCGCCTCTACCTCGGCACGGGCGCGGAGGTACACTTTGCCACGGCCAGTACGGTAGGCTTCTTCAATACCACGACGGCCATTGATGATTGCCGCCGTCGGGAAGTCCGGGCCTGGGATGTGTTCCATCAGCCCTTCAATGCTGATGTTTTCATCCTCGATATAGGCCAGACAGCCATTAATAACTTCAGACAGGTTATGCGGCGGAATGTTGGTCGCCATGCCCACAGCGATACCAGACGAGCCGTTGACCAGCAGGTTCGGGATCTTGGTTGGCATAACGGCCGGGATCTGCTCGGTACCGTCATAGTTTGGCACGAAGTCGACGGTCTCTTTTTCCAGATCCGCCAGCAGTTCGTGGGCGATTTTCGACATGCGCACTTCGGTATAACGCATTGCTGCGGCGGAGTCGCCGTCCACAGAACCGAAGTTACCCTGGCCGTCCACCAACATGTAACGCAACGAAAACGGTTGGGCCATACGGACGATCGTGTCATATACCGCGCTGTCACCATGCGGGTGATACTTACCGATCACGTCCCCAACGACACGGGCCGATTTCTTGTATGGTTTATTCCAGTCGTTACCCAGTACATTCATCGCGTACAGAACGCGGCGGTGCACCGGCTTCAGTCCATCACGAACATCTGGCAACGCACGGCCGACAATAACGGACATCGCGTAATCCAGATACGAGCTTTTCAGCTCTTCTTCGATATTTACCGGTGTGATTTCTCTGGCAAGGTCGCTCATGGAGCTGCTATCCCTCATACTGAATGATTCATCTGCCTTGGCGTAGTGCCAAAGGTGTAAAACTATATCACAAAGCGCGCTTTACGGGGAAATTACCGGCGCTGTTTCGCTGAAATGTGCTGCCCTGCGGGCGAAAATTGCCTCGATAACAATTGCCTCGATCACAACAGCGCTGCGCCAAGCGTGCCGGAACATGTATAATCTGCACCATAAGAGAACCAGGAGCTAATAACGCCCATGAATGCTGAATCATCCCGTCACGCGCCAAACGTTGATCACCAGGAAATCGCCAAATTTGAAGCAGTCGCCTCGCGCTGGTGGGATCTGGAAGGTGAGTTCAAGCCGCTGCATCGGATCAATCCGCTGCGTCTGAATTATATCATGCAGCGCGCAGGAGGCATTTTTGACAAACAAGTGCTCGACGTTGGCTGCGGCGGCGGCATTCTGGCAGAGAGCATGGCACGTGAAGGTGCGTTGGTGACCGGGCTGGATATGGGGGCAGAACCGCTCCAGGTGGCGCGACTGCATGCGCTGGAAAGCGGTATGCAGGTGACCTACGTGCAAGAAACGGTAGAAAGCCATGCGCAAGCTCATCCACAAAAGTATGACATCGTCACCTGCATGGAGATGCTCGAGCACGTCCCGGATCCGGCTTCCGTCGTGCGGGCCTGTGCACATCTGGTCAAACCGGGCGGCCACGTGTTCTTCTCCACCATCAACCGCAATACCAAAGCCTGGCTGATGGCGGTCATCGGCGCTGAATACGTGCTCAAGATGGTGCCACAGGGCACCCATGATCATAAGAAGTTCATCCGCCCTTCTGAACTGATCGGTTGGGTCGACGGCACCGAGCTGCGTGAAAAACATATCATCGGCCTGCATTACAACCCGATCACCGACCATTTCAAGCTGGGTCGCAACGTTGATGTGAACTACATGGTACATACCCAGCACCAGGGTTGAAACTGCCATAACGTACCGGGGGCGATGTTTCCGCCGCCGGTGTAACTAAGCGTATAAGATAAATACCTATTTATCCGTTTTCGATCAAAAAAGCCGATCTAAACCATTTTTAAGAATATAAAAGCAGATCAATATGCGGTTTTTTTCTAACGTTTAATAAAGCGGCAAACGATCGGGGTTTTCACAAAATCAGCAAAATCTCATCGCGCTTATTGACAACCTTGCCACCCCAGATAGGGCGCGCACTAGGAACAATTGGTAACATTTCACCCCCAAGTTATCCACAAGATCGGCAGGTTTTGTTCACTTGCAAACCCACCGTTTTATCACTATCTTGTTACCTCACCGACATACACCCCCTATATATAGTGTTTACATACTGAGCAGAGCGACTACACTTTCTGCTTAGGGGAATCTCACGGACAGGTAAAAATGAACCAAAGCCTACTTGTAACTAAACGCGATGGCAGTAAAGAGCGCATCAACCTCGACAAAATCCACCGAGTCATCGACTGGGCCGCGGAAGGTTTAAACAACGTCTCGGTCTCTCAAGTAGAGTTACGTTCACATATTCAGTTTTATGACGGCATCAAAACCGCCGATATTCATGAAACCATCATCAAGGCTGCAGCCGATCTGATCTCCCGTGACGCACCGGACTATCAGTATCTGGCCGCTCGCCTCGCCATCTTCCATCTGCGTAAAAAAGCTTACGGTCAGTTTGAGCCGCCGAAGCTGCTCGACCACGTTGCACGCATGGTGGAAATGGGCAAATACGATAAACATCTGCTGGAAGACTACACCACTGAAGAGTTCGAGCAGATGGACTCCTTTATCGATCACTGGCGTGATATGAACTTCTCCTACGCTGCCGTGAAGCAGTTGGAAGGGAAATATCTGGTGCAGAACCGCGTCAGCGGCGAGATTTATGAGAGCGCCCAGTTCCTGTACATCCTGGTAGCCGCGTGCCTGTTCTCCAACTACCCGCGCGCCACCCGTCTGGACTACGTAAAACGTTTCTATGACGCTATCTCCACCTTCAAGATTTCACTGCCTACGCCGATCATGTCTGGCGTGCGCACCCCAACCCGCCAATTCAGCTCTTGCGTGCTGATCGAGTGTGGTGACAGCCTGGATTCCATCAACGCCACCTCCAGCGCCATTGTGAAATACGTTTCACAGCGTGCCGGTATCGGTATCAATGCTGGCCGTATCCGTGCCTTGGGTAGCCCAATTCGTGGCGGTGAAGCCTTCCATACCGGCTGTATCCCGTTCTACAAACACTTCCAGACCGCGGTGAAATCCTGCTCTCAGGGTGGCGTACGTGGTGGTGCAGCCACACTGTTCTACCCAATGTGGCATCTGGAAGTGGAAAGCCTGCTGGTGCTGAAAAACAACCGTGGGGTTGAAGGCAACCGCGTCCGTCACATGGACTACGGCGTGCAACTCAACCGCCTGATGTATCAGCGCCTGATCAAGAATGAAGACATCACCCTGTTCAGCCCGTCTGACGTCCCAGGGCTGTACGACGCATTCTTCGCCGATCAGGACGAGTTCGAGCGTCTCTACACCCTGTATGAGAAAGACAACAGCATTCGTCAGCAGCGAGTGAGAGCGGTAGAGCTGTTCTCACTGATGATGCAGGAACGTGCTTCTACTGGCCGTATCTACATCCAGAACGTCGACCACTGCAACACCCACAGCCCGTTCGATCCGCAGATCGCCCCGGTACGCCAGTCAAACCTGTGCCTGGAAATCGCTCTGCCGACCAAACCGTTGGATGACGTTAACGACGAAAACGGCGAAATCGCGCTGTGTACGCTGTCAGCATTCAACCTGGGCGCGATTGAGAGCCTGGACGATCTGGAAGAGCTGGCGACGCTGGCCGTGCGTGCGCTCGACGCCCTGCTGGATTATCAGGATTACCCGATCAAAGCCGCTCACCGTGGCGCGATGGGTCGCCGTACCTTGGGTATCGGTGTGATCAACTTTGCCTATTACCTGGCGAAGAACGGCGTACGCTATTCCGACGGCAGCGCCAACAACCTGACCCACAGAACCTTCGAAGCGATCCAGTACTACCTGCTGAAAGCCTCGAACCGTCTGGCTCAGGAGCAAGGGGCTTGCCCGTGGTTCAATGAAACCACCTATGCGCAAGGCATCTTGCCAATCGACACTTACAAGAAAGATTTAGACGCGATCTGTAGCGAACCCCTGCATTACGACTGGGAAAGCCTGCGTAAAGAGATCAAAAAGACCGGCTTGCGCAACTCAACGCTGTCTGCCTTGATGCCGTCGGAAACCTCGTCGCAGATCTCCAATGCCACCAACGGCATTGAGCCACCGCGCGGCCATATCAGTATCAAAGCGTCCAAAGACGGCATTCTTCGCCAGGTCGTTCCTGAGTATGAGCGTCTGAAAAATGACTACGAACTGCTGTGGGAATTACCCAATAACGACGGTTACCTGCAACTGGTTGGCCTGATGCAGAAATTTATCGATCAGTCGATCTCGGCGAACACCAACTATGACCCAACCCGTTTCCCGGGTGGCAAGGTGCCGATGAAGCAGTTGTTGAAAGATCTGCTCACCACCTACAAGTTCGGTGTCAAAACGCTGTATTATCAGAACACCCGCGACGGTGCAGATGATATCCAGGAAGACATGCAGCCTGCTCAGGGCGGCGATGACGACTGTGAAGGCGGCGCCTGCAAGATCTAACGTTTGACACAGCGGGCCGGAACTCTTCCGGCCCCTTTACTTTTCAGCTCGGCACTAATGGATCCAAGCTCATGGCTTACACTACTTTTTCTCAAAACAAAAACAACCAGTTGCTTGAGCCGATGTTCTTCGGCCAGTCGGTCAACGTGGCGCGTTTCGACCAGCAAAAACATGAAATCTTCGAAAAGCTGATCGAAAAGCAGCTCTCCTTCTTCTGGCGTCCGGAAGAGGTTGACGTCGCGCGCGATCGTATCGACTATCAAGCGCTGCCGGAACACGAGAAGCACATCTTCATCAGCAACCTGAAGTATCAGACCTTGCTGGATTCCATCCAGGGCCGTAGCCCTAACGTGGCGTTTCTGCCGCTGATCTCCATTCCGGAACTGGAAACCTGGATCGAAACCTGGTCATTCTCAGAGACCATTCACTCACGTTCCTACACCCATATCATTCGTAACATCGTTAACGATCCGTCGGTGGTGTTCGACGATATCGTCACCAACGAGGAGATCCTCAAGCGGGCAAAAGATATCTCCGGCTACTACGACGATCTGATCGAAATGACCAGCTACTATCATCTGCTGGGTGAAGGCACACATCAGGTCAATGGTAAAACGGTGACCGTTAACCTGCGCGCCATCAAAAAGCAGCTGTATCTGTGCCTGATGAGCGTCAACGCGCTGGAGGCCATTCGTTTCTACGTTAGCTTCGCCTGTTCGTTTGCTTTCGCCGAGCGTGAGCTGATGGAAGGCAATGCCAAAATCATCAAGCTGATCGCCCGCGACGAAGCCCTGCACCTGACCGGTACGCAACATATCCTGAACCTGATGCGCTCAGGCGCTGATGACCCAGAGATGGCTGAAATCGCCGTAGAATGCCAGCAACAGTGCTATGACCTGTTCGTCCTGGCGGCGCAACAAGAGAAAGAGTGGGCCGAATATCTGTTCCGCGACGGCTCCATGATTGGCCTGAACAAAGACATCCTGTGCCAGTACGTGGAATACATTACCAATATCCGCATGCAGGCCGTCGGCCTGGGTTCACCGTTCCCGACTCGCTCCAACCCAATCCCGTGGATCAACGCCTGGCTGGTGTCGGATAACGTGCAGGTGGCTCCGCAGGAAGTGGAAGTCAGCTCTTACCTGGTCGGCCAGATTGACTCTGAAGTCAACGCCGACGACCTGAGTGATTTCGAGCTGTAAGTGGCTGCACCAACCATCACGCTGCGTGCCACCGGTACGCAGCTCTCCTGCCCCGAAGGTGAGAAATGCCTGCTCGACGTGCTGGAACTGCATGAGGTGGAGGTGGAATACCAATGCCGCTCCGGCTATTGCGGTGCCTGCCGAGTGAAATTACTGAAGGGTGAGGTCGCTTACCACCAGCAGCCGTTGGCATTTATCAATCACGGCGAGATCCTGCCCTGCTGCTGCATGCCCGCCATGGATATCGAATTAGAAATTTAACCACGCAAAATAATCTTCAATCACTGGGATACCCTAAGAATTTCAAGTTGCAGCTAGGCGGCAAAGGTGTGAATCCCCAGGAGCTTACGTTTAGTAAGTGACTGGGGTGAGCACCTGCAGCCAACAACGCTGCAGCTTGAAAGGCGACGGGTATCAATACCAAAACTGTAATGTATACAGTTAGTAACGCGTAGAGCGCATGTTTTTTATACATGGCTTGCCTCCTTGCTGTGAAGGGGCTACCATAACGGTGTCGAAGCGTTATTGGTTGCCCCATTCTGAGTTAACGTCAGTTTGGGGCTTTCAACTTTCCGCCTTGCCACACAATGCCCAAGACGAAAACTCTCAAGCACCCGCAAAGCGTGTAACAACACAATCCCACAGCGAATACCCCTTATATTGTTATGAGCCATAAGGGATATATCACCGCTATCAACAAGTTACTCTGCGGTAATGTCGACCATTCTCAGCCTACCGCTTCTGCCGCGAACCTGGCTGCCATTCAGCCAACGACGCAGCAAATCCAGCACCAGGACACTACCGATGCTTAACGTAAACGCAAGCTATGGTGGGCTCATTGTCTGGCAGACAACCGCCAGACAATACCCCTATGGTTTACAGGTAGTGCAGGCTTAGAGTGGTGTTAGTGTTAAAGTTGACAACGTCTTTCAGCTCTTCCACAACTTTAACGTTAAGTGCCGCAGAGACCGTCATAATACCTGAGATATTAGTGGCTTCCTGTGGTGCGGTGTCTTTCCCCCAACCATGGAACACGGAGCCATCCTGATACATCAAATGCTCGGCGGTGCCAGAAACCGCGCTCCAGCTACTGCCGCCATTTTTGGAGGAGATAAGCTCGGCATCTTTGCTATCCAGGGTGGCACTTGCCAGCATCACGGTAAAATAGCCGATGTCTTCACCCTCAAGCGCCCCTAGGGATGCAAGTTGTCCAGGTTCAGCACGCAGCGCTTTGTCGGTATCACTGAGGTAGCTAACAACACCCATCGTGGGATTGCCAGAAACAGGGGTGTCCGCCTGTGCAGATAGCGCCACTTTGGCTGCCGATTTACATTGAATATTAAAACCAACAGGCTTATAGCCTAACTGATAGGCATTTTGATTTTTAGTTTGTTCTTGCAGCTCGTTTTTTTTCAAATTACCGAAGTCAAC
Organism: Serratia sp. T13T92; assembly: GCF_047530105.1. Lineage (NCBI taxonomy): Bacteria > Pseudomonadati > Pseudomonadota > Gammaproteobacteria > Enterobacterales > Yersiniaceae > Serratia > Serratia sp. T13T92. The sequence continues at coordinate 127,982 of NZ_JBLJAK010000008.1, forward strand.
AGAACCATCAACAGAGATGGCACACGCGGAAGGAAATACTGCCCCCTTCACCGTAATTTGAGCCGTTTCCGCCGCCATCGCAGTCAAGGAACACGCCGAAGTAGCGATGGCAAGGGTCAGAGCTGTAATTTTAAACATATTCATTTAAGTACCATTTTTCAGATTAACTAACATTAACCATCCCTAGACTGGATACCTCTTCCATAACAAAAACAGGCGCAGCATGCAGCGCCCCTACGCCGTGAGCCTATTGGGGTTTGTCGGCAGCCTCAGGCGATATCGACTATTGCCGAGCTTCAAACCTCACTTGGCCGTCCATCTCCGTCAGATCGCGGATCCGGCCCTCATCTCCTGCTGCGGGAAAATCCAGGCGCAACTGCACTATCAGCAGATGAGTCTCCTTCCCGGCGGCCCCTGTTGCGAGCGTGGTAATCTGGCTGCTAGGAGACAACGGAACCGATGAACCCGACGATAGCTGCCTTTCCCCCTGCAGCGCAGAACTCAGCCTCAGCCCTGTGTCACTACCGTCATACTGCGCAGTCAGCAGCGTCAGTGTCATTCTGCCCGCAGTGCCAAAGCGAAAGTGTTGTCCCCCCTCATCCGGCGTGCCATCAATCAGCAACGTGATCGGCCCCGTCCCCACACACTCAGCGGCGACTGTCATCTCTTGCTGGGTAAACAACGTTCCTGCATTGGCAACATGGATCTGTTTGCCCAGTTGGATCTCGGGGCGTGATACCACCACCTGACAGTTCTGTGCCATAGCGTCTGTAGTAACAAGCCACAGCACAGTGATAAGCTTCAATCCCCGGATTAATGTGATCACTTTCTGTTTCACACGCCCACCCTGGTTCTACGGTTAACTGCATTGTGCGGTGACATTTTCATAGGCCTCCCCCTTCAGCGCCTTTTCCGGTACGGAATAATGCAGACTGCATTGCTGCTCCTGCCAACGCGCCATCAGCGGGCGTTTATCGTTCAGATCGGTAAGAAACACCGTGCCTGCATCTACCGCCGTGGTCACATAACTGCCGTCTTGCGCAATAATGGCGCTGCCTTTCGGCAACGGCGATCCATCCATCAGCTTCACCGTCAACAACCCGTTGCGCGTCTGCTGCAAAATAAAATGGGTATCGGTTACCGCTCCGTGCCCCGCCACAACTTGCCGCAAGCCATTGCTGACATCGGTATTTGCTGGCAATTGTTCCGTGTTCAACTCTATCCGGCCTGCTGCGTAAGCGGGTAGCCCAGGCACCACCGCCTTACCCCGCCAGTCAGTCCATACTTTTCCCCGTGGGGTGTTGATTTCTACCCCACTGACCGCAGGCTCCACCGTCACTACGCCAAAAGTGTCGTTAATCTTATGCGGTGAGAACACCACACCTTCCTGATGGACTACGATGCCGCCAGACAACGTGCCGGAGTAGTTGCGGGTATGATCGGTCGCAGCGTATCCATATAACCCGGCAGTGGTGTAGTGCAGGTTGCCGTTCAGGCTGCCTGACAGGCTGGTATCGCGTTGCTGTTTCATACTGTGCTCTGTCGCCAATGACCAGTTGCTGTTATCCGTCAGGACACCGCTCGTCTGCATGCCTACAGCCGCTGAATCTGGGGTATGTCGATAATGGCTACCGATCACCTGTCCACCCAGTGGAAAACTGAGGTTAACAAACAGGCTGTCGCGGTCGGTATTGCGGCACCGATAAGATGCATGGCAGCTTCGTACACTTCGGCTCTGGCGCTGCCAGTTCACTGAGGCGTTTACAAAACCAAAATTGCGGTTCCAGGTGGCCATCAGGCGCCGAGTATCACCGCCATTATCCCCCTGACGGGTCTGGCTGGCAGAGAGCGAAATATGGCCCAGTGTCGTTTGGTACCAATTCATCCGCAGACCTGCACTGGTGCGGCTGTAAGGGCTATCAGTGAGGGAAACCGAGTCCGTCAGTTCCCGATAGCCAGGAGAATAGAGGGTGATATCACCACCAAATCCGAGATTCAGTGGCGCTTGCCAGTTCACCGAAGCCGTACTCTTTGCCCCCTGTCGGTCATGGTTGCGATCCTGGCTCAGCGCGGCGGACAGGCCTAGAGAGACTTCTTGACGCGGACTGACGGTGAGCCCCACACCGCTGCCCAGATAACCAGAGGCGATAATTGACCCGCCCTCCAGCAATACCCGCTGGGAAAGCGCCCGCCCATCAGACAAGCTGGCCACCCAGGGCCGCTCATAGCTCTGGCTGACGCTGTCCGCACGTAGGCGTCCCAACGCCAAAGACCAGGTTTCCGGTGCCTTTGGTACCAAACTGCGAAATGATGCCGCAGTGATGGTGTAAGCCTCTTCCTGCCCGCCCGGGGTTATCACCCTGAGTTGCAGGTCACTGGTGGAATTCAGTACAGGGAGATCCGTCAGCGTAAAGGGACCGGCCGGCACCAGCGTGGAATAAATCAGGATCCCGCTTTGACGGACTTCCACCCTTGACTGGTCTGCCCGGGCAATACCGCGCACCTGTGCCCCTTCTCCCTGGCTGCTCAGCGCAGACTGTGGGATCAGTTGCATCCCATCGATGGACGCACCGGACAGAAGATTATTGGAAAAGTTGATTTGCCCGGCCTGCAACAATTGCTTTCTATCCACCAGGGTTTTCTGTGCGTATACATACGCATTGTCGAAGGTAAAGCCACCCGCGCTGCTCTGGCGCAGGTTATGCGCACCACGCACCATCCAGTCACCCGCGTTAAAACCACTTTCCAGATTCAGGTAGCTGTTGCTTGAATGGTTACCGTACGAGGAAAAATAGGAACGGTAAGCGGAATAGTTCAGCAAGCCAGCCGTGCCACCTTGCTGGAAATGCGCCAAGTCATTTGCCTTCTCCACCGCTTCCGGCGGCACCACAATATGCACTTCTTGAGTGGCGGGAAGTAGGGAGATCGTAGCGGTCGGCCAGACGTCGGTAAGTTGCGGGCAGGTATCTGCGTCCGCCCTCTCCTGCCGCAGTGGCGGATCCAATCGGATACCGGCAGACGCAAAAAAGGCTTCATCCGCACACATTTCACCACTGTGACCAAATGCCAGTCTCTGCATGCCTTGGCGGGCGCCATTTACCTTTAGCTCCACATCGGTAATACCAGGCGTAAAGCGCGCCCCTTGTGCAAAGTAGGCAGCAGTAGACGGATCGATACCCAACGCCTTCAGCCGACTTTCACTGAAGTTGGTCAATTTGGCCCCTTCTGCTGGTACGGATCCCCCCCAGCAAACCAGTAAAATGGCTGAGATCAGTAATGAATGGCGGGTTGTCTTCATGGTATGAGTAATTATTTGCCGCTCAGAGGGGCAGTCTTTACACCTACACCAAACCCGTAACGAGTAACGGGGGAGAACGCCACCTGCTGCTGGCTACTGAGACGGGTACTGGCAGGTGCGGTGACCACCAGGGTTTCGCCAGGTAGGATATAACTCTTGTTCAGGGACAGCACATTACCTGAGGGTTGTAGTTTGACCTGCGGGGTCAAGCGCACCACATGGCGACCCGTGTTGGTGACTTTCAGGCTGTTTGCGCTAACGGACCAGTCCAAATCGGTCCACATATCGCGTTTAGCACTCAACCCTTTTGGTACAATAATCACCGGCAGATCCTGACGCACGCTAACGGACACTTGGCTGTTATCCGTAGTCCGTTCAGTCACGCCTTCAAAATATACGCGCTTGATATGTTCGCTCTGCAACGGAGTATCGGTGTTCAACACAAAGCGTACGCGTTGGGACTGGCCTGGCTCCAAACGAGCTACTGGCTGGGTCACAATCAGGCGAGGAGTGGGATCGTCAGGTAACTCGACGATTCTGGTATACAACAGCACCGGAACTTTTTCCGTGTTTTTAACATTAATGCTGCCGCCCTTCTGTGCTTCGTCAATAATGACCGCCGAAGATTCAGGTAATACGCCAGAGGCGTGAGACTGAGTCGAAAAAATAGATACTGCAACCAGTAAAAAACTGCACAGCATCCAATCCGATTTTAAATCTTCACTCCTAGAATAAGACTTAGCAACCAGTAATAACGTATTGGAGATTATTCGCTTAACGGAAATAAAATAAGCGGAAAATTGACAACGCATCACAGACACACCTTACAGAAAACAGTATTGATAAAATAACAGCAGGTAAACATTGTCTGGCAGGCAACTGCCAGACAAGACACCGAGGGTTTATAGGTACTGTAGGCTTAGGGTTGTGCTGCTGTTAAAGTTGAGGACTTCTTTCATGTCATCGATAAAACGAGCATCAATGGCAGCAGAGATATTGATAACACCAGAGATATTGGTTGCTTCCTGTGGTGCATTGTCTTTCCCCCAACTATAAAATGCAGAGCCATCCTGATACATCACATGCTCATCTGCACCAGAGACAGCTTGCCAATCATGGCCATTATCTTGGGAAAATATCAGCTCGGAATTTTTGTCATCCAAATTTGCACTTACCAGCGCCGTGGTAAAATAGCCGATGTCATGCCCCTCAATCACTCCCAGATTGCCCAAGTGTTCGGTTTTGGTACGAGACGTTTTTTCAGTCTCATTAACGTAGCTCACAACACCTACCGTGCTCGGACCAGAAGGCGGAATATCAGCCTGTGTAGATAACGCCACTTTTGCTGCAGAGTTACATTGAATATCAAAATTAACGGGCTTATAGCCTAGCTGGTAAGCATTGAGGAATTTGCTTTTTTCTTTCAGTTCATTTTCGGTCAAATTGCCGAAGTCTGCCGAGCCAGCAACAGAGATGGAACATGCGGTAGGAACGATGGACCCTTTCACCATAATTTGGGCCGTTTCCGCTGCCATCACAGGAAGGGAAACGGCAGAAGTAGCCAGAATAAGGGGCAGCGTTGTAAGTTTAAACAATTTCATTTAAATACCATTCTTAAGATCAACTAACCTTGACCATCCCTATCCCGGATACTTCCTCCATGAAAAACCAACAAACAGACATCTAATTCCAATTCTTTGGATTTATTTGAAATAAAAAACTGCAAGAAAAATGAGGGGCAGAATGGTAAATCACCAACCCTGGCTTTTGGAAGACATAAATCCAAGTAAATTTCTGTCGTTTGATAGGCAATAACTATAAATAATAAAAAGTTAATAAAAAAACGTAAATAATTAACTTATAATTTTTAATTAATGTTTATAATCAACTAGTTACGCATGTGCGCACCAAAAAATTCGCGCGCAATAATAAAACAAAAAAGCAACAATGAATCAGGGATATATCAGCGCTATCAACCCGTTTCTCTCCGGTAATAGCGACTATTTCCAGCTAGCCGTTGCTCGGCGATAGGGGATACCAGTGAAGATTTGCAGAAATGGAAGGGGGTCGCACATGTTCGACCGTAGGGGACCGCACGCTTTACTGCATGAGGCCCCCAGGTTTTGAACCTTCTGAGGAATGTTTCTACTCGATAATTTCCACAATTTCCAGCCAGCCGTTTTTGCCGCAAACCTGGCCGCCATTCAACCAGCGGCGCAGCATATCCAGCGCCAGCATCGCGACCGACTCCTGGCGTAAGCGCAGGCCATGACGTGATGCACGATAGCCCACTGTCTGACCAATACCGCCTTTTGGCGTATGCAAGGCAACGCTGACACGATCCCCTGCCATGGCGCTAACGGCCAACGCTAACTGCGCGCCGGTGAGCTGAGCCAAAGACTGAGCACGCGCCAGCACAGTTGCCAGCGTCTCGGAGCAATGTGCGGGTAACAGTTCGCCACCGGCCAGCGGGGCCGCTTCGCTCTGCAACTGCAGGTTGATTAGCCCGGCGGTAAATTGCTCGCTCAGCGCCAACGTCAAGTTCTGCTGCTGTAAGCGTTGCGTTAGCTCTGCCGGTAACCCTGCCGTACCTTCAAAAATCGTATTGTCACCCGCAACCTGCCGCACTCGCTGCCAGGCTTGTTCCATAGCGGCACGCTGAGCCTGTGGGCCAGTCAACTTCAGTTCAATAATCGGGCTGGAAGAGCGATAGCCCAGTACGACACCCGGCGGCAAAGGCATGCCGTCCAGTTCAGCAGCCAAGTCGCTTTCCGAAGTCCCGAAGGTGGTAAGACGAAGACACAACGGCGGCTCAGGTAGAGTAAAGCCTTGGCGCAGGCGTGGCAGGATCTGCTCTTCTACCATCACTTTAAATTCGGAAGGCACACCCGGTGTAAAGAACATCCGGCACTTATTCAGCGTTAAGGCAAAGCCGCAGGCGGTACCTACACGGTTATCCAGCATTTCCGCATTAGCCGGGATCTGTGCCTGTTTACGGTTGGAAGCCGCCATCGGACGGCCGCGCTCCGCAAAGTAGGCTTCCATACGGGCGATCCATTCGGGATGTTCGACCAACTCGGTATCGCAAGCCTTTGCTGCCGCCAACGCGCTGAGATCGTCGCTGGTTGGCCCCAGACCGCCGTTGACGATCAGCACGTCGGCAATGTGGCTACGCTCCTGCAGGATTTCGATCAGAGAGGAGAGGCTATCCCCCACCGTTTCACGCCCACTCATCGGTAAGCCTTGCTGGAACAGGTAATCTGCCAGCCAGGCGGCGTTGGTATCAATAATTTGCCCATGTAGCACTTCATCACCAGTGCTGAGCATCTCCACTCTTAACATTGATCTCTCCCTTATGTTCAGATCCCTCCACTATAGAAGCCTGTTAACAACTTTTCACCAAATAGCTGCGGCTAATAGTGCTACAGGCAGGGGAGCAGTATGAACAGGGAGTTTCGTTAACTTATGATTTGGCCAACAATCCTCGCAGCAATAGCTCCAGCGCGGCAACACTTCGCGCCAGCCGCGTATTGCCGTCATCACCGTCCGCGATCCAGAACGCAGCCTCGGCCAAGCTACCGTAGATCAACGATGCTAGCGCCTGCGGATCGACCTTAGCGACGATACCTTGTTGGATAAGGTTGTCTATCAGCCGCCGCATCGACTCAACACAATGGCGTTGCGAGTCCGGCGAAGCTCCGCCCAGCACCGCCCTGGCGTCGCGAAGCACGATGCGCTGGAATTCCGGCTCCAGCGCCATATCCAGATAGGCGCGACAACGGCCGAGGAAACCTTCCCACGCATCTTCGGCAGTGTCGGAGATGAGTTGTAGGCGCGCATCCATCTCGGCGTCGATTTGTTCCACCACTGCCGTCAGCAACCCTTTCTTGTCACCAAAGTGGTGATAAAGCGCGCCACGGGTCAAGCCCGCCTGCGCGGTGAGTTCATCCATCGAGGTCTCGGCGTAGCCATGCTCTCTGAAGACGTTACGGGCAGTTGCCAACAATGTGGCACGGGTTTCTTCCATTTCTGCGCGGGTGCGGCGAGCCATTGATGTTCCCCTTTAGATACGTTACGTATGTTTATTTACATACACTCCGTATGAATATACACTCCTATTCATACGTGCCGTATGTATTATCACCGCGCTATGCCACTAAGGCAAGCGACGCCCCCTGGAGACTGAGATGGCTAACCCTTATAGAGAACTGTTCACCGCTCCCGGCACCAAGAGCTTAGCTCTGGCCGGACTGCTGGCACGGCTCCCGCTGTCGATGACTGGCATCGGCATCATCACCATGTTGTCACAGCTGCGTGGCAGCTTCGCTCTGGCCGGTGCCGTATCCGCCACCTTCGTGCTGGCCTACGCTCTGCTATCGCCACAGATATCTCGCTTGATGGATCGCCACGGACAGAGCCGAGTACTGCCAGCTGCGACGGCCATCAGCGTCATCGGGATACTGCTTCTACTCGCCAGTTCCTGGTGGCTGGCACCCGACTGGACTTTGTTCGCAGGTGCCTTACTGGCCGGTTTTATGCCCAGCATGTCGGCGGTAGCACGGGCACGCTGGACAGCTATCTACCAGGGCCAACCGCGCTTGCAGACGGCCTATTCGCTTGAGACAGTGCTCGATGAAGTCACCTTCATCACCGGGCCGCCGCTGTCAGTTGGCCTGTCCGTAGCGCTATTTCCACAAGCTGGCCCATTAGCGGCGGCGATACTTCTCCCCATAGGAGTGCTGGCCCTGATCGCACAGCGCAGCACCGAACCGTTGGTCAAAAAACATGACGCTACTTCGGGCCTGCCAGGATCTGTCATCAAACTGACGAGCGTGCAATTGCTGGCACTGCTGATGATGGCGATGGGTATCATCGTCGGCACTGTTGATATCGTCAGCGTGGCCTTCGCCGAGCAACTGGGGCAACCAGCGGCGGCCAGTCTGGTTCTATCTGCCTATGCCGTAGGATCATGCCTGTCAGGTCTGCTGTTTGGCGCACGCAAGTTAACTATCCCATTATCCCGCCTGCTGTTGCTGGGTGGGCTGGCGACAGCTGCGACAACGCTGCCCCTGCTACTGGCAGGCAACATTGCCACATTAGCCACTGTGGTGTTCGTAGCAGGCCTGTTTTTCGCACCAACGATGATCGTGGCAATGTCGCTTATCGAACGCCAGGTACCGAAGCGCCAATTGACGGAAGGCATGACCTGGCTGCTGGCCGCTCTAAATGTCGGAGTTGCGCTGGGAGCCGCCGTATCCGGCCAGGTAGTGAATGAAAGCGGTGCGCGTGCTGGATTTGTTATAGCCCTGTGCGCGGGCGCTTTGGTGCTGTTGGTCGCTCTTTGGGGGAGTCAGCGCCTGCGTGACTCATCCGTACCAAATGCCGCGTGATATGGGCACAACCTGTTTTCCCTACTCACAAGGAGCTTAACTATGGATAAATCTTCAAGTACTGCGCCTCAAACGTCTACCCGACACCAATGGTTGGCAGTCACCGCCATAGGTCTTGCCACCTTTTCGGTGGTCACGACGGAAATGCTGCCGGTCGGTCTGCTGACGCCGATTGCCGACTCTCTGGAGACTTCTACCGGCACGGCAGGCCAGATGATCTCGCTGCCCGCAGTGCTGGCGGCCTTGTTCGCGCCGCTGGTGGTGATTGCATCTGGTGGTATGGACCGGCGCAGGATCCTGTGCGGATTACTGGGCCTACTGGCTATCGCCAACATTGTATCGGCATTGGCACCTAACATGGCTTGGATGCTGGCTGCTCGTGTTCTCGTCGGCTTTTGTATGGGGGGAGTCTGGGCTATCGCGGGTGGCTTGGCTTCCCGGCTTGTTCCTGATAACTCCATCGGATTGGCAACCTCCATTATCTTTGGTGGGGTGGCGGCCGCTTCTGTATTTGGGGTTCCACTCGGAGCGCTGATCGGTGACTTTGTGGGGTGGCGCTGGGCTTTTGGCAGTATGGCGTTGCTTAGCGTGTCGGTGTTGGTTTTGCATCTTGCCGTCGTTCCTGCACTCCCCGTTGCCAGTTCGGCTACCCTACGCCAGTTCGGCAAACAACTCGGTAATCGGAAGCTGCAAGTCGGGTTATTTCTGACGTTACTGCTCGTAGCCAGCCACTTCATGGTCTTTACCTTCGTGCGCCCGTTACTGCTGTCAGTACCGAGATTCGATACGCAATGGATTAGCGCACTGCTTTTCGCCTACGGCTTTGCAGGCATTGTTGGCAACTTCTTGGCAGGTACCATCGCGGCGCGGCGCACGGTCCTGACTTTGATAGCGGTCTCGATGGGCCTACTGTTCACTCCAGTGCTATTCCTGACCATTGGTGACTCCTACATCAGCGGTGGAGTGGTACTGCTAGTTTGGGGGCTGGCCTATGGCGGTGTATCAGTCGGTCTAATGACATGGACAATGAAAGTCGCACCGCGAGCCGTAGAGATTGCTACCGCACTGTATGTGGGCGTATTCAATATCGGCATTGCATTGGGGGCATGGGCAGGTGGCCAAGTTGTGGATGAACTTGGCATGACCGCCAACCTCTGGCTGGCCGGAGGCATCGCCGCCATCGCCTTACTGTTGTCTTTCGGTATCAGTCTGGCGGAACACAGAAGCGAAGCGACAAAGCAGCGGGCTCGCTCGCTAATGAACTGACTGGACAGAGAGCCCCCTTCTGATACCGCCGCGGCCTCACTCACAACCGTAAATTTAAATGTACACCATACGTAACGCCGGTTTGACACAAAATCGGCAATCAACTATTCTGCCGCACTAAAAATAGGGTCCCGAAAACGCCCCTAAATCATCCAATAGCAGAGAAAAACGTGAAGAATCGCACGCTGGGCAGTGTTTTTATCGTGGCAGGCACCACCATTGGTGCAGGGATGCTGGCTATGCCCCTGGCGGCAGCGGGCGTAGGTTTTGGCGTAACGCTGGCACTGCTGGTCGGGCTGTGGTTATTAATGTGCTATACCGCGCTGTTGCTGGTCGAGGTTTATCAGCATGAGCAGGCGGACACCGGTCTGGGAACGCTGGCCAAACGTTATCTGGGCGGCGGCGGCCAGTGGCTTACCAGTTTCAGCATGATGTTCTTGATGTATGCGCTGACCGCAGCCTATATCAGTGGCGCTGGCGAACTGCTGGCTGTCAGCATCAGCCAGTGGACTTCTCAGGACTTCCCGACTTACCTCGGCGTACTGCTGTTCACCCTGGTCGCAGGGGGGATCGTCTGCATCGGCACCCATTCGGTGGATCTGTTCAACCGTATTCTGTTTACCGCCAAGTCGATTTTCCTGATCGTCATGCTTGGTCTGATGATGCCGCACATCCAGCAAACCAACCTGCTGACGCTCCCGCTGGAACAGGGGCTGGCGCTCTCGGCCATCCCGGTGATCTTCACTTCATTTGGTTTCCACGGCAGCGTACCCAGTATCGTCAACTATATGGGCGGCAACATCCGCAAACTGCGTTGGATCTTTATCATCGGCAGTGCTATCCCGTTAGTGGCTTATATCTTCTGGCAGTTGGCGACGCTGGGCAGCATCAGTTCCACCACCTTTGTCGGCATTCTGGCACAACAGGCCGGACTGAACGGTTTACTGCAAGCGGTGCGTGACGTGGTTGCGTCGCCTCATGTCGAGCTGGCGGTGCACCTGTTTGCCGATTTGGCGCTGGCAACCTCATTCCTGGGGGTTTCACTCGGGTTGTTCGACTTCTTGGCCGATCTGTTCAAACGCCAGGATAACGTGCGGGGCCGTTTGCAGACCGGGGCCATCACCTTCCTGCCGCCATTGGCATTCGCACTGTTCTATCCACGCGGTTTTGTGCTGGCACTTGGGTTCGCGGCAATTGCGCTGTCCGTACTCGCCCTGCTGCTACCTTCATTGCTGGTCTGGAAAACTCGGCGGCGGCATCAGGCCAGCTATCGAGTCTGGGGCGGAACGCCAGCGTTGGCGTTGGTGTTTGTCTGTGGGGTGGCGGTGATCGCCATTCAGCTCAGCATCGCCAGCGGCCTGTTACCAGCCATCGGCTAACAGAAAAAATGGGCGCAGCAAATGCAGCGCCCGTTTAATAGCAGATAGGATTAGAAGCCCACGCCCACACCTATATAAGGGCCATCGGCTATCGCGTTGTCGCGGTTGCCGTCTTTACCTTCGATGTTGATGTAACGATAACCGACATCCACATTGAACGGACGCACGTTTAAGCGCACCCCGCCATTAGCTTCGTTGTAGGCTTTTGCCCCGCTGGTCAAAGACTCCGGCGCAAAATAGCCTTCGCCATACAGGCTGAGATAGCGGTTGAGATCCCATTGCAGACCGCCTCCTAATGCCAATGCCCCACCATCTTTGCCATCTTTCGGGCTAAGATAAATGGCCTTGCCGCCCACGGTGGCCGTCAAAGGCCCAACCGGCAGGCCGAAGCTCAGCCCCAGGCTCCCGATGTCACCATCATGATCGCTACGGATCCAGTTGCCGCTGATCCCCAGGCCCGCCGTTGTGCCCCCCAAGCCGACGCCCAGGTTGGTGTAATGTTCCCCTGCCTCACCGCTCACGCTGATCGCATTGGCAGAGCCAGCCACAAACAGCAAACCTGCTGCGCACGCGACTAAAGTTTTGTTCATTATTGATCCTTTTCAATCTTCATCATCAAGGAGTGATGATGTCTGGCACCGGAAGAAATCCGCGGTAAGTGTAACTGAATTGTCATCAATTCCCGGCTAATTTAAAGCAATAAGCCATTAATTTTTCAATAAACTGTAAACAAATGCCAATCAGTTACCCCAAAATTACAACGATAAGCGCTGCCTATTTGCCGAGGACTGAGAATAAGTCTACAACTAGTAGTGCCATTGATGGAGGTCAGCAGAGCTGGCCTTTTCATTAGTTAATATGATGAAGATCTGCAGCACCCGAAACTGAGCTATCAACTTAACTGCAATACAGTAAGGAGCAATTGATGAGCAAGAAAGGATTAACTACCGCGGCTGGCGCGCCCGTTGTTGATAATAATAACGTGATCACCGCCGGTAAGCGCGGCCCGATGCTACTTCAAGACGTTTGGTTCCTGGAAAAACTGGCCCACTTTGACCGCGAAGTGATCCCAGAGCGTCGGATGCACGCCAAGGGGTCCGGAGCTTACGGCACCTTTACCGTCACCCACGATATAACCAAGTACACCCGCGCAAAAATCTTCTCTGAGATTGGTAAGCAAACCGAGATGTTCGTCCGCTTCTCTACCGTTGCCGGTGAGCGTGGGGCTGCCGACGCCGAACGTGATATCCGCGGCTTTGCCATGAAGTTCTATACCGAAGAAGGTAACTGGGATCTGGTAGGTAACGATACCCCGGTGTTCTACCTGCGCGATCCACTGAAATTCCCTGATCTGAACCACGTGGTAAAACGCGATCCACACACCAACCTGCGCAATCCGGTATATAAATGGGACTTCTTCTCCCATCTGCCTGAATCACTGCACCAGTTGACCATCGACTTCAGTGACCGTGGCCTGCCTAAATCCTACCGTCATATGCATGGCTTCGGCAGCCACACCTTCAGCTTTATCAATGCCAATAACGAGCGTTTCTGGGTCAAGTTCCACTTCCGCTGTGAGCAAGGCATCGAAAACCTGATGGACGATGAAGCAGAAGCCATCATCGCCAAAGATCGTGAAAGTTCGCAGCGCGATCTGTTCGATTCCATCAAGAACGGTGACTTCCCGCGCTGGAAACTGCAAATCCAGATCATGCCAGAGCATGAGGCGTCACAAACCCCGTATAACCCGTTTGACCTGACCAAAGTCTGGCCGCACGGCGACTACCCGCTGATCGATGTCGGCTTCTTCGAACTGAACCGCAACCCGGATAACTACTTCTCCGAAGTAGAACAGGTGGCCATGAACCCGGCTAACGTGGTGCCTGGCGTCAGCTTCTCCCCGGATAAAATGTTGCAGGGCCGTCTGTTCTCCTATGGTGATGCACACCGCTACCGCCTGGGCGTCAACCATCACCAAATCCCGGTCAACGGTGCCAAATGTCCGTTCCATAACTATCATCGTGATGGGGCTATGCGGGTGGATGGTAACAGCGGCAACGGCGCAACCTATGAGCCAAACAGCTTTGGGGTGTTCCAGGAGCAACCAGATTTCAGCGAACCGCCATTGAGCATCGAAGGTACCGCCGATCACTGGAATCATCGTGAAGACGACGATTACTACAGCCAACCGCGCGCGCTGTTCAATCTGCTGAGTGCCGAGGAGCACCAACGTATGTTCACCCGTATCGCCGGTGAGCTGTCGCAGGTGCCAGAACAGATCCAACGTCGTCAGGTTGAGTTGTTCACCAAAGTACATCCCGATTACGGTAACGGCGTAGCCAAGGCCTTGGGCCTGAAATAATTTTTTACACCAATAGCAAGGCCGCCCTCGGGCGGCCTTTTTCGCAACGCAACAGGTTATGCTTGCAGTTGGCTACTCGCCCACTGTTGTAGACGACGGCGCGAAATCTTGATGCCGCCGTTTTTTAGCTCGTCGGGCAACGCCAACGCGGCAATCGGCCGCTGGAAGTTCGCCAGCCGGTCCTGCGCCCAGAGCATTAACCCTTCCAGCGTTAACTCACCTTCCAGATCGACCACCGCTACCGGCCGTTGGCCAAACTCCGCATCGTCAATCGGCACGATAAACACCTGCAACACCTGTGGATGCGCGGCAAAAACACGTTCCACATCTTCCGGCTGAACGCCTTCCCCGCCGCTGAAGAACAGGTTATCCAGCCGGCCAATAATACGCAGTTCACCCTGCTCCATCGCGCCACGATCGCGGGTATGGAACCATCCTTGATCGTCGGTAATGGGCACTAGCTGGCCCCGCAGCCAATAACCCAGCGCCAGGCTGGTGGAGCGGATCCAGACTTCCTGATCCACCAGGCGTATTTCACGTCCTGATAAAGGTGCCCCAACGCCGGGCAGCTCGTCGGCACGCTTGGCGCAAACCGTTGAAGCCAGCTCCGTCAAACCATAGCCGCACCAACAGTGGATCCCTACCGCCTCGGCCTGCTGGGTGAGTGACACCGGGATCATCGCTCCACCGAGCAACACTTCTTTTAGCGCATGCTTGGCCATCGGTTCAGACAGCAAACGCCAAAGTTGAGTTGGCACCAGCGAAGCATGGGTGCATCCCGCCAGCGCATCGGCCAAGGGTTGCATTTCACGCACCACAAGCTGTGCTCCCACCGCCAGCCAGCGCCAGATAATGCCCTGACCAGACACGTGAAACAGAGGCAACGAGAGCAACCAGCTGTCCTGCGGCTGAAACTCCAGCAGTTGCAACACGCCATCGGCACTGGCAAGGTGGCCGGCATAGCTATGGGCTGCAGCTTTTGGCAAGCCGCTGGAGCCGGAAGTCAGCGTCAACGTCGCCAGTCTTTGTTCATCCCACGGCAACAGTTGCAAGTGGCACTCATCAACGCCCGGCGGCGACAAGACGATCGCGCCAGGGGGCAACTCAGGCAAGCCATCCGGGCTGAAAGCAAAGTCGATATCCAGATCCGGCAGCAAAGCCGCCAGCATCGGCACAGGCAGCGTCGGATTGAGCGGCAGCAGGCGCGCACCACACTGCAAGAGCGCCAGATAGGCCAACAGCAGCGGATAGCTGTTTTTCCCACACAGCAGCACACCGCTACCAGGTAACACGCCCTGGCGCTGAAAGTCGGCAGCCAGCACTTCTACCTGCCGCTGTAACATCAGCCAACTGACCGGCTGTTGTTCAAAGATCACCGCGGTCGCCTGTGGGCGCTGTTTGGCCCAATGCCGCCACGGCCAATCACTCAACTGCGCCATACACACTCCAAGGTATCAATGCCCAATAGCGGCAAAGTGCTCTCTGGCCAGTTGCGTATCAACTGGGCCTGCATCAGGTTCAACGTATCCAAACCTGGCACCGTTTGCGGCGTCAGCCAATGCGCGATGCGCGCCAGCTGCGTCAACCCCAGGCTGGACTCAATGCTGGAACTGATCACCGCCACCAATCCGGCCTGATGCGCCTGCATGACCAGTTCACGGCAGCGTGCCAGGCTACCCACCAAGGTCGGCTTGATCACAATCGCTGCCACGCCCGGTTCCGCCTGCACGACAAAATCGGCTTCACGCACGCTTTCATCCCAGGCGATGGCAATACCGGTTGCCAGGGCAAACTCACGGGATTCATCACGGGTTTTGCAGGGCTCTTCCAGAAACGCAATGCGATCGCGCCACGCTGGGTTAACGTATTTGGCAAAACCGTCCGCTTTGGCCCGGCTCCAACTGCGGTTGGCATCCAGGCGTAGCTTGAGGTCAGGCAAGGCTTCCAACAAGACATTGACGACCATGCCATCCCGCACCGCCTCATACATCCCCACCTTCACCTTGGCCACTTTCTCCCCCGGCAGCGCGGCCAACAGGTCGAACAGCTCATCCGGATCGCCAGTGCACAGCGGCGCCTTGCGATAATCGGCCTGCATTGGCAATTGCCCAGCCAGTTCTGCGAGGGCACAGCTGGTGCCGAAAGCCACCGACGGCAACTCGCTTTCCGCAGGCAGTTCACCCGCAGCCCAAGCCTGCACCCAGGCCAAAGTAGCCTGCTGCGCCTGGTCGAGCGTCTCCTGGCTGAACTCCGGTAAGGGGGCAATTTCCCCCCATCCCTGCTGCCCATCCTGTTGCAGGTGGATCAGCAAGCCATCTCGGGTTTTCAGCCGCTGGTTGCGCAGCACCACGCCCGCCTCCATCGGCAGGCTATAGCGATAGATCGCAGCAACACGGGTTAGTGCCGTCATTACGGATTACGCTTGAATTTGCTGAAGTCAGGCTGGCGTTTTTCGATAAATGCGTTGCGCCCTTCCTGACCTTCATCGGTCATATAGAACAACATGGTGGCGTTACCCGCCAGCTCTTGCAGACCGGCCTGTCCATCACAGTCGGCGTTCAGTGCGGCTTTCAGGCAGCGTAGAGCCATTGGGCTGTTCTGCAACATTTCACGGCACCAGCGCACGGTCTCTTTTTCCAGATCGGCCAACGGCACCACGGTGTTGACCAAGCCCATATCCAGCGCCGCAGCGGCGTCGTATTGGCGGCACAGGAACCAGATCTCACGGGCCTTCTTCTGGCCGACGATGCGTGCCATATAGGAAGCACCCCAGCCGCCGTCAAAGGAACCGACTTTCGGCCCTGTCTGGCCAAAGATGGCGTTATCGGCCGCAATGGTCAGATCGCACATCATATGCAGCACGTGGCCGCCGCCGATGGAATACCCGGCAACCATCGCTACCACGGGTTTAGGGCAGGTGCGGATTTGGCGTTGGAAGTCCAGCACGTTCAGGTGGTGTACACCGCTGTCATCACGATAGCCGCCGTAGTCACCGCGCACTTTCTGATCGCCACCGGAACAAAAGGCTTTATCCCCGGCACCGGTAAGAATGATAGTGCCGATGCCGTCGTCATAGCGCGCGTTCGACATCGCCTCGATCATTTCCTTCACCGTGTGCGGGCGGAAGGCATTACGCACCTGTGGGCGGTTGATAGTGATTTTGGCAATGCCATCGCTGGACTTGTGGTACAGGATGTCTTCGAAATCACCCGAGCAGTCCTGCCAGTCGATCGCGGCGTACAGTTGTTCTTCATTGGGATACAGCATGTTTGGTTCCTTTTTTAGCAAGAAATGCATCGAGCGCGGCGGCAAAATCTGCCGGATTGGCCAGATGAGCGTTATGACCCGCTTCTGGCACGGTTTGCAATGGCAAACCGGCATCACGCGCCAACGCCTGAAATTTGTGATCGTCAGCACCGCATAACACCATCACTGGCAGTGCCAACTGTTGTAACTGTGGCACCAGCCAAGGTTGCCGCCCGAGAGACGTCGCTTCCAGCATATCGGCAATGGCCGGGCCATGATTATCTGCACGGGCAGCTATCAGCGCCTCGCGGTGTACCGGGCTGAGGTTGGCAAAGACCGGTTGGAGATACCAATCGGCCAATACCGTTTTGATCCGTTCAGTACGGAAACGCTTCGCCCAGGCGGCATCATGGGCACGCCGCTGGGCACGTAAATCCTCGTTCTCCAACCCTGGATTACCGCCTTCGATCACAATACCTTGTAGCCCTTGCGCTTCTCCGCAGCAAGCATGGTACATGGCGATGCGCCCACCGAGTGAATAACCCACCAGCCAGTAACGCTCAATATTATGCTGCTGCAGCGTGGCGGTGATTTGCTTGCTGACGTCGGCAAAGTCCAGGCAGGATTGATCGGCAGAATCGCCATGGCCGGGTAAATCAATCGCCAGCGAGGGCCACTGTTCGCAACGCGAGGCGATCACCCGCCACTCATTGTTGTTCCCTAGCAGACCATGCAGCCAGATCAACCATGGGCGTTGGCTTTCGCCTTGTTGTAGCACGCGGGAAGCCAGCATCAGTTTGCCCCCATTTTTTGTACCAGATGTTGCAAGGTTTCTGCGCCATCGCTTGGCGGCACCTGCAACTCAATCAGCGTGGCTCCGCTGTGACGCCAGGCTTTTTCCACTGCCTGCTGCAACTGCCCCCAATTTTCCGGGCAGGCATAATCAAGCTGGAACATGGCTGCCGCCTGGCTGAACTCCACGTCCTGCGGCATACAGTAAAACCGCTGGCGCTCAGGTTCCGGCGTTGGCAACAGCGAGAAAATCTGCCCGCCATTGTTATTCACCACGATCAGCACCGTGGGCGCCGAACATTGGCGCAACAGTGCCAGGGCGTTCAAATCGTATAGCGCGGAGAGATCGCCTACCACGGCCAACGTCGGCTTGGCTGTGGCGCGCTGAACCCCAGCCGCGGTGGAGATTAGGCCATCGATACCGCTGGCTCCGCGGTTGCTGAAAACCGGATAACCGGCAGGCAACTGAGTTAAGGCATCGATCAGGCGCACAATCAGGCTATTGCCGAGAAACAGCTGGCCGTTCTCCGGCAACAGTTCAGGTAGGCGATGGGCCAGTTGGGCCTCACCAAACCGGTTAACCAGGTATTGCGACGTCACATCAAGGGCATCATCCGCCAACGCGGACAGATCGCCAGCCCAAGGTGAGCGAGGTTGCGCCGGATGCAGATCGAGCCACTCGCCGACGGTAGACCGAATACGGCGGCCACGATGATGCGCGGGATCGAGACGCCCAGGCAGATCGTCGATCAGCCAGAATTCCTCCGGCTGGCAGCGCTCCTGCCACTGCAGCAGGCGTTTGCCCGTCAGGCTGCTGCCAAACTGCACCACCAACTGCGCACTAGCCAACAGATCGCGAGCCTGTGGATTCGCCAACCATAAGTCGGCACAGGGCAGCGGTTGTCCCGTTTGCGAAAGGGCATCGCCAATCAGCGGCCAACCGAGCATGCCCGCCCATTCAGCCAGTTGCACGCCCTCTTCCGCTCCCATCCTGCCAGCGATAATCACGCCGCGCTTCTGCCGCCAGAAAAACCAGTCCGGCTGCTTAATAACCTGATGGTGATCCATTTCACGCAGCCAAGGGTGCGTATCCTGCCACCAGTCCCCTAACTCTGCCGACCACTGCTCATACAGCTGTTCATCTCCGCCATATAACGGCTCCGCAAACGGGCAGTTGATATGCAGGGCACCCTGCCGTAGGCGCGCCATCGCGCTGTCCAAGGTAGATACCAGCCAGCGAGCCGGAATATCCGGGCTTGGGCGTGGCAAATCGATGTTCAAGGTGGGGTGGCTCGAGTAGAGGCCGTTTTGGCGGATCGCCTGATTGGCCCCGCAGTTAATCAACTCCGGCGGACGATCGGCGGTGAGGAACACCAGCCGCTCCCCGGTTAACCCGGCTTCGATCAGGGCAGGATAAAGATTTGCTGCCGCGGTACCCGAGGTGACGATCACCGCCACCGGCTCACGCGTGGCCTTTGCCAGACCGAGCGCTAAATGGCCCAGGCCCCGCTCATCGAAATGAGTATGACAGACAAAAGCGCGGTTCGCGGCAGCGGCCAACGTAAGAGGCGTGGAGCGCGATCCCGGAGCGATACAGACATGCCGCACTCCATGGCGGACCAGCGTTTCCAGCAACAACGCCGCCCACCGGCGATTAAAAACACTTGTCGACATATTTCGCTCATCAGTAGTAAACAGAGGTTACGCGCCGAAGCCTACCCAAACGAGGTAGCGAACCGGGGATCATAACTCTGAATTATATAAGTAATTATCTTTACGGCTTTTGCGCCAGCGCAAAAACGCCGTATTTCCCTGTGGCAGGTGGCCTGCAATAAATCAATTTCGACCCACCCATGCCAAATAGCGCCCCGAAAAAGAACAAAAAAGAAACATATAAAACACAACAAGTTTACACACGAAGATCGGCCTGCTCAATGCGCCTACCCAGAATGTTCTGGCTGCAACAGAGTGCGTAAGCCCGCCGCCTTGTTTTCGATCTCTTGCCACTCCTGTGCCGGATCGGAACCGGCCACAATCCCCGCCCCGGCATACAGCTCAACCCGAGCATCCTCGATCTGGCAGGAACGCAGCGCAACGCAGAACTCAGCCCGTGCCGCAGAAAGATAACCCGCAGAGCCGGCATACCAACCGCGAGAAAAAGGCTCATGCTGGCGGATAAACTCACGCGCGGCCTGGCGCGGCAGCCCGGCCACCGCAGCCGTCGGTTGCAGCCGTTGCAGGCAATCGGCATCATCACCCTGGTTCAGTTGCCCTTCAATACGCCGCCGCAGATGCTGTACCTTGCGCAACCGCACCACTTCTGGTGGCAACACATCGACCGCTCTGGCACCGCCTTGCAAACGCTGGCAGATATCATCGACCACCAGCAGGTTTTCCTGTTGGTTCTTGCTGTCTTGCAGCAACCACTGGGCCAGTGCCTGGGCTTGCCGCTCATCGGGATGGTTGGCAACCGTCCCCGCCAACGCTTCGGTCAGCAAATGTTTTCCCTCACGCAGGTACAATCTTTCCGGGCTGGAGCCAAGAAATGCGGAATGTGCATCAAAGCGCAGCATAAAGTGGTAGCATTGGTGATTCACCCTGCGGCTGGCGGCCATCATCGCAGGGGCAAACAACGGACTCTCCAGCGTCAACACCGAGCTGCGCGCCAAGACCACCTTATCCATCTGCTGCCGATTTATCGCCTTCAGCGCATCGCGCAGCATGATTTCCCACCCGGAACGTTCCGGCTGATGCTGCACAGACAGCACTTTCACCTGTAAATTCTCGATCGGTTTAGCCACCAGCAGATTTTCAAGCCAGGCAAGCGCCACTTGGGCATCATCACTCAATGCCACTTCAGAAAACAGGTTTAGCGTCAGTTCACACTTGCCTTGGCGGTTAATAATTTCCAGACGCGGCAAAAACAGCTGGGCGTCACCGTCAAAGGCAGTCAGCCCCCATAAACGGGCTGCAGGATAGGCATGCACGAATGCCTGCGCCATTGAAGGGTGTGAAAACTGCCGCAAAGCGCCGCACACCGCCGCCTCCTGCCGCCCTTCGCGATGACGCCAGTAGAATTGAGGGAACAGCACCTGCGCCGCCAGCCACTCCAGCAGCAAATCGCTCAGATGGCTGGGAACCACCAGCGTTAGCTGCCGAAATCCGGCTTCACGGGGAAAGCCTTGCCCAAGCTGCTGACGTAGCCGCCGCAGCAATCCCGAAAGTTGTTCCACTGCCACCTCATTAACCAAACGCTATGTGGGGAATTATACGGTAAATCAACCCTTACGGGCGGAAAAATAGCGTCAATTAACCCATATCTTCCGTCGCTAATTATTTATTAAAACTGAAGTTTAAGATTAAAAAACAGCCACACGCGCGCGGCGGAACTATACTTAGAAGTCATGTTCCTGCCGCAGTGAAATCTTGTCATATCAAATCGATAGTTAAATCAAGATGTTCACAGCCTCCCAACGGTATTAACCCGCTGTCCTTTGGGTCAGATGTAAGGAGCTTTTTGCGTGAAAGAAATACTTATCAATTGGTTAAAGAAACAGCGCCACCACCCCAAAGTGGCCCGGTTACCCTTACGGCATAACCGGGCTGCTGCCGAAACCCCTCCTGCCAGCAACATCAAGGCAGAGCTGTTTTCGGTCGACCAAATGGAACGCTATGGCCAGCGCCTGGCACGCTCCCATAAGCTGGCAACCCATAAAACACCCTATTATTTGCTCAAGCGTCTCGATAACAACGAGCAGGTATTGACGGACAGTTGCCGCAGGTTGAGTAACGACAAGAAAAACACCATGACCCCGGCGGGCGACTGGCTGCTGGATAACTTTTATCTTATCGAGGAGCAGATCCGCGTCGTTCGGCACCATCTGCCGAAAACCTTCGGCCGTGGGCTGCCACAGTTAACCGCCCCGCACAATTGCCCACGAATTTTCGATATCGCCACCGAAGCCATTGCTCACGGCGACGGGCGATGGGATGCCGAGAGCCTGACGCGCTATATTGCCGCCTACCAAAAAGAGGCCAATCTGACCCTGGGCGAGCTTTGGGCGCTGCCGGGCATGCTGAGGCTGGCGCTCATTGAGAACTTGCGCCGCGTGGCGGTAGAAGTGGCACAGGCACAGGAAGAACGCAGCCTGGCCGATAGTTGGGTGACCAAAATGCTGGAGTCGGCGGAAAACGATCCGGCCAACCTGATCATTGTGATTGCCGATATGGCCCGCTCCAACCCGCCCCGCACCAGCGCCTTTGTGGCGGAACTGGTGCGGCGCCTGCAGGGGCACGGCACCATGCTGGCGCTACCGCTGACCTGGGTTGAGCAACGCCTGGCCGAAGTCAGCCTGAGCTCCGATGAGCTTATCCATCGTTTCAACCAACAACTGGCTGTGAGCCAACTTTCCGTCAGCAACAGTATCGCTGGCCTGCGGCAACTGAGTGAAATGGATTGGGCGGAATTTGTTGAGACCATGAGCAAGGTCGATCAGACGCTGCGCGAAGATCCTACCGGGGTTTATCCACTAATGCATTTCGATACCCGTGACAACTATCGTCATGTGATCGAGAGACTGGCTCGCCACTGTTCTTACAATGAGGTTGAGGTAGCACAACACGCTCTAAATATGGCACGGGTCGCCGCCGAAGATCCCCGCAACGATCCACGCACTCATCACATCGGCTATTACCTGATTGACCATGGTCGCACGCAGTTAGAGCAACAGCTCGACGTTCGGCTTAGCCGTATTACGCGTATCCGTCAGGCACTCAGCCAATCTCCACTGCTTTCCTGGCTCGGCAGCATCAGCCTACTCACGATGGCCTGCTGGGCCTTGCTGTTACGCCATGCCCACCAAACCGGGCTCACCTGGGGACTGTTGATCTTGCTGTTCCCCTTGGGGATGGTGCTCGCTCAGTTCGTCATTAGTCTGCTCAGTGAGATCACCACCCGCAGCCGTTCTCCGCAGCCGCTGCCAAGGTTGGATTTTTCCTGTGGTATCCCGGCCGAGTTCCGCACGCTGGTTGCCATTCCCACGCTGATAAGCAGCAAACCCGGCATTGACCAGTTGATCAACACACTGGAAGTTTGTTATCTGGGCAATGCCATCAAGCACCTGCATTTTGCCCTGCTCACCGACTTTAATGACTCGCCTCGGCAACAGCAGCCCGACGATGCCGAACTGCTGGCCTATGCCAGCCAAAAGATGAACGAGCTCAATGCGCAGTATGCCTGCGAAGGGCCAAGCCACTTTTTCCTATTCCATCGCGATCGCCAATGGAATGAAAAACAGCAGAGCTGGATGGGGTTGGAGCGTAAACGTGGCAAGTTGAACGCGCTGAACGATTGGCTGCGTAACCGTGGCAATGCGTTTACCACTCAGGTTGGCCAAGGGCTGGAGGTGCTGAAAAACGTCAAATACGTGATCACCCTGGACAGCGATACCGTGCTACCACGTGAAACAGCACACCGGCTGATCGCCGCCATGGCCCATCCTCTGAATCAACCTCAGTATGATGCCAAACTGCAGCGAGTGGTGGAGGGTTATGCCATCCTGCAACCCCGCATGGCCGAAGAGATCCCCGCTTATGGCCAGAGCCGTTATGCTGCCCTTTGCAGCAGTACGCCCGGCAACGATCCTTATACCCAGATGGCTTCAGATATCTATCAGGATCTGTTCGGCGAAGGCTCATTTATCGGCAAAGGGATTTATGATGTTGACGTCTTCTCCCACAGCCTGAAGGGCACCTGCCCGGAAAATCTGGTGTTAAGCCACGATCTGCTGGAAGGTTGCTATGCCCGTTCCGGTTTATTGAGCGACGTCTTGCTCTATGAACAGTATCCAAGCAACTATCTGGTCGATGTTGCCCGCCGCACCCGCTGGATCCGCGGCGATTGGCAGCTATTGAACTGGCTGTTGCCCCGGGTCACCACTGAAGACGGTTCGCGGGCCGCTAACCCATTAAGCCCTCTGTCTCGCTGGAAACTGTTCGATAACCTACGCCGCAGCCTGGTAGCCCCCTGCTTCCTGCTGCTGCTGTTCTTTGGCTTAACCTGGCTACCGGATACCCCATACTGGTTGGCCGTATTCGCCATTATTCTGCTGCTGCCCACGCTGCTGGCTTTGTTGCAAGATGTGGTACGCAAGCCCCCGCGTCGGCCCGTTATTCAGCACTTGCAGCTGGCACTGAAGGGATCACAGCATCGGCTGTGTCAGATTGGCCTGCGTCTGGCTGAGCTACCTCATGAAGCCTGGTATAGCCTGAAGGCCATTGGCATCACCCTGTGGCGTTTGCTGATCAGCAAACGTCATCTGCAAGAGTGGACCAGCTTCGACCAATCCAAACACCACCTGACCGTCACGCTGGCGAATTTTTATCGCAACCTGTGGATCAACCCGTTTGCTGGCGTTTCACTGTTGCTATTGGCCGCTTTTTCCAGCCCGGCTGCGCTGTTAGCCGCCATCCCATTAGCCGCCTTGTGGATCCTGTCGCCGTACCTGCTTTATTCGCTCAGCCTTGAGCCACAGCGCAGCAAAACGGCCATCGACGATCGCCAGCGCCGTTTCCTGCGCCAGAGCAGCCGCGAAACCTGGGAGTTTTTCGCCACTTTTGTCAACCAGCAGGAAAATTGGCTGCCACCGGATAACTACCAGGAAATTCCAGAGCCGGTAGTGGCGCACCGCACGTCCCCCACCAATATCGGGCTGGCGCTGTTGGCCGACCTCACCGCCTATGATTTCGGCTATATCACCCTCAGTGCCGCCTTGCAGCGTATTACCCTGACGTTGAATACGCTCGATCGTATGGAGCATTATCGCGGTCATCTGTACAACTGGTACGACACGCGCACCCTGGAGCCTCTGAATCCACGTTATGTTTCCAGCGTGGACAGCGGTAATTTCGCAGGCCACCTGTTGACCCTGAGCTCAGGCCTGCCAGCGTTGGCTATGCAGCCAGTTATCGAGCCAGCCCGCATTCTGGCCGGAGTGGAAGATACGTTGCTGATACTGGAGCAGCACTGGGGTAACGCCGCACCAAAAGGATTAACCAAACTGCGCAAACACTGGGAACAGGCGCAGAACGCCCATCCGGCGGCACTACAGGCTGAACTCAATGAAATGCGTAACCACTGTAATGGGCTGCAGGAACCCGCTCTGCAACAGGGTGACGAGGTCAAACGCTGGGCAGGCAACTTACACCAGCAACTCAACGATCTGTGCGCCGAATGGGCATTATGGTTTGGCTGGCTGAGCGACAGCATGCCGGAGCTAGACCAGCTCCCTAGCGTGCATTGGCTGGCTAACCCACCTAAACAGCTGACGCTGTCGACAGAACAGCAAACACAGTTGGATGCCGTGCAACAGTTGGCAGCGGAACGCCTCGAACAGTTGGCGCAGTTGGCACGGCGCCTGACAGCAATGGCGCAAATGGACTTCAGCTTCCTGTATGACGAAGCCACCCATTTGCTGACCGTCGGTTTCAACTGCGATCAAAACCGTGCCGACAGTGGTAAATACGATCTGCTGGCCTCGGAAATCCGCCTGACCAACTATGTAGCGATTGCCACCAACCAAATTCCGCAGCGTAGCTGGTTTGCGTTAGGCCGGCTGTTTACGGTGATCGACAAGGAGCCAGCGCTGATGTCCTGGAGCGGCTCGATGTTTGAATACCTGATGCCGCAACTGGTGATGCCTGCCTATCCCGATACGTTGCTGGTGCAAATGTGCCGCTCTGCAGTCGAGCGGCAAATTGCCTGGGGCAAGGAGCGCGGTGTACCGTGGGGGATTTCCGAGTCCGGTTACTTCGGCTTTGACGCTTTGCAAAACTACCAGTATCACGCCTTTGGTGTGCCGGGGTTAGGGCTGCGGCGTGGGCTGGGTGACGACATGGTGATCGCCCCTTACGCCACCATGATGGCGCTGATTGTCGATCCGGACAATGCCTGTAGCAACCTGGTGGAACTGGAAAAAAACGGTGCCAAGGGCCGTTATGGCTTCTATGAAGCGCTGGACTACACCACTTCACGCCTCAGCCGGGGACAACTGTATGTCATTGTTCGTTCCTATATGGCTCACCACCAGGGTATGAGTTTCCTGGCGCTGTCACACTTGCTGCTGGATGCGCCGATGGTGAAACGCTTTGCCAGTTACCCTGCCTTCCAGTCAACCCGCTTGCTGTTGCAGGAACGGGTGCCTGATGCGGTTGAGCTGTACAGTACCCGCCGCCACTTCGAAACCCATGAAGGCGCGATTAAACCGGCCAGCTTCGCCGCGCGTGAGTTCACCCGTGTGGATACACCGATCCCGGAAGTCCAGTTGCTGTCGAATACCAACTACCACCTGATGATCACCCAAACCGGCGGCAGCTACAGCCGCTGGCAGAATCTGGCGCTGACCCGCTGGCGTGAGGATGCCACCTGCGATAACTGGGGGGCGTTCTGCTACCTGCGCGATCCGCAAACCGGCGAGGTGTGGAGCAATACCTGGCACCCTACCGGCGAAACCGAGAAAGGCGGCTATCGCGCCGTCTTCAACGATGCCGGGGCGGAATTCCAACGCAAGCAGGGGCTGCTGTCGGTGAAAACCCAGGTGGTGATCTCTCCTGAGGACGACATCGAACTGCGGCGCTTAACCTTGGTGAACCGGGGCAAGCAGTCGCGGACCATTGAGATCACCAGCTATGCCGAAGTGGTGCTGGCACCGGCCAGCAACGATTTGGCCCACCCGGCGTTCAGCAATCTGTTTGTCCAAACCGAGCTGTTGCAGGAACAGGATGCCATTCTGTGCCATCGCCGTCCGCGTGAACCGAAAGAAAAATCGCCGTGGTTGCTGCATATGATGTCGGTCCAGGGGGCCAGCAGCAAAACCTCCTTTGAAACCGACCGGGCCAAGTTTATCGGCCGTGGCCGTACGGCAGCTAACCCGCAGGCGCTCTATCAGAATCAACCCCTGACCAATAGCGCCGGGCCGGTGATCGATCCGATCATCGCCATCCGTCAGCGGATCCGGCTGGAACCCAACGTGCCGCTGACGCTGGATATCTTCTACGGCGTGTGTGAAGACCGCGCCACCAGCCTGGCGATGTTGGAGAAGTACCGCGACCGCCATATGGCCGATCGTATTTTCGAACTCGCCTGGTCGCACAGCCAGGTGGTATTGCGCCAGTTGAACGCTAACGAAGAAGACGCCAATCTGTTTAACCGTCTGGCCAGCGCGGTGGTGTTCCCGGCACAGGAAATGCGTGCCGCCAGCAATGAAATCATCAATAACCGCCGCGGGCAGTCCGGCCTGTGGGGCTATTCGATTTCCGGTGATCTGCCGATCGTGCTGCTGTCCGTCACTGACATTGAGAATATCGGGCTGGTGCAACAGCTTATTCAGGCACACAACTACTGGCGGCTGAAAGGATTATTGGTCGACCTGGTGATCCTCAATGAGGATTCCGGCGGTTACCGGCAAGATCTGCAAAATCGGATCATGGGGCTGATCGCCGCCGGGATGGAGTCTTCCCTGACGGACAAACCCGGAGGGATCTTCGTACGCTCCAGTGAACATATGTCACCGGAGGATCACACCTTGCTGCTGAGCGTAGCGCGGATCTATCTGGATGACCGCCGCGGTGGCCTGACGGAGCAACTCAACCAAAGGTTGCAACTGCCGCAAACGCTGCAGCAGCCATTGGGGCCGCCGACCGCCTCCTCCAAACTGGCTACCATGGCCAATTTGCCGCGTAATCTGCATTCGCCGCAGTTGCCGATCATCGACAAGCTCCAGTTCTACAACGGGTTTGGCGGATTCTCGGAAGATGGCAACGAATATGTGATCGCCATGAACGAAAGCAAGGTGACGCCGGCTCCGTGGTCAAACGTCATCGCCAACCCGATGTTCGGTTCGGTGATCTCTGAAAGCGGCCAAGCCTACACCTGGTATGAGAATGCGCATGAATACCGCCTGACGCCTTGGGATAACGATCCGGTCAGCGATCGCAGCGGCGAGGCTTTCTATCTGCGCGATGAAGAGAGTGGTCACGTCTGGTCACCAACGCCGCTGCCCGCCCGTGGGCGCGGTCATTACCTGACGCGCCACGGCTTTGGTTACAGCGTGTTTGAACACCGGGAAGGCGGTATCGATAGCCAATTGACGATGCTGGTTGCCAAAGACGCCCCGGTGAAACTGTTCCTGCTGACGCTCACCAACACTTCTGGCCGTACGCGTAAGCTTTCGACTACCGGCTATGCCGAACTGATCCTCGGTGATTTACGCCAGAAATCGGCGATGCACGTAGTCACCCGCGTAGCTACACCACCTGGCGGTTGTGGCATCCTCGCCACCAACCATTACACCAGCAGCGGATCGCCTCGTACCGCCTTCTTCGGCGTTACTGGCGTCCATTGCTCAGTCACCGGCGATCGGCGGGAATTCATTGGTCGTAACGGTTCGTTGGCCGCTCCTGCCGTACTTAAGCTGCGGCGGTTATCCGGCAAGACCGGTGCCGGGTTGGATCCCTGTGGCGCGGTGCAATCGGCCATCAGCATGATCGATGGCGATCAGCGCAGCTTTGTGTTTGCGCTTGGTCTTGGACAAGATGCCGACGAAGCCGAATCCCTGCTACGCCAGTATCTCAACGAGGAGGCATTGCAACACGAATTGCAGCTGGTCGATGCCCATTGGGACAAGATCCTCAACAAGGTGCAGATCGGTACGCCTCATCCAGCGGTTAACCTGCTGGCTAACGGCTGGTTGCTGTATCAAACCCTCTCCTGTCGCATTCACGCACGCAGTGGTTATTACCAGTCCGGCGGCGCATTTGGCTTTCGCGATCAGCTCCAGGATACCTTGGCCCTGACGCATGCCTTGCCTGAGCGGATGCGTGAGCAGATCCTGCTGTGTGCTTCGCGCCAGTTTGTTGAGGGCGACGTTCAGCACTGGTGGCATCCACCGCAGGGCAACGGGGTGCGCACCCGCTGCTCCGATGATTACCTGTGGTTGCCGCTGGCCATTTGCCACTACCTCGACACGACCGACGACTCATCGATCCTCGAAGAACAAGTGGGTTATCTGGAGGCCCGTATACTGGCACCGGGTGAGGAGTCTTCTTATGAACAGCCTGGTATCAGCTCGAAACAGGAAAGCCTCTATCTGCACGGAGCCAGGGCGCTGAAGCATGGCCTGACCTTTGGCGAGCATGGCTTGCCGCTAATGGGTGCAGGTGACTGGAACGACGGCATGAACATGGTAGGGTTGGAAGGCCGGGGTGAGAGTGTTTGGCTGGGCTTCTTCCTGTTCTATATTCTGCAACGTTACGGCAAACTGGCCACCCACCGCGGCGATCTGGAGCTGGCAGAACTGTGCCGCGAGGAAGCAGAAAAACTGCGTGCCAACCTGCACAACAACGCCTGGGATGGCGAATGGTATCGCCGTGGTTACTTCGATAGCGGAGAACCGCTGGGTTCACACCAAGCGGCAGAATGCCGCATTGATGCCATAGCCCAGAGTTGGTCGATCCTTTCCGGCGCGGGTGACAAAGATCGCAGCGCACAGGCAATGCAATCTCTGGATAAGCACCTGGTAGACGACCAGGCCGGCATCATCAAACTGCTGACCCCACCCTTTGACGGCAACGGCCCGAATCCTGGCTACATCCGGGGTTACCTGCCCGGTGTGCGGGAAAACGGCGGTCAATACACTCACGGGGCGGTATGGGCGGTGATGGCGTTCGCCGAGATGGGCAACATCGAGCGTGCCTGGGAACTGATGGCGCTGATTAACCCCATCAACCACAGCCTGGATAGTACTGCGGCGGAGCGCTACAAGGTCGAACCTTATGTCGCCACGGCAGATATTTACGCGGTAGCCCCACACGTTGGGCGCGGAGGATGGAGCTGGTATACCGGCTCGGCGGGCTGGATGTATCGGTTAATCGTCGAGTCGTTGCTGGGGCTAAAACGCCACGGCAATACGCTTTCCATCCACACCCGCTTACCGGCAGATTGGCCACCGGTCACCCTAACCTACCGTGAAGGGGAGAGCGAATATCACTTCACCCTACGCCAGGGGGAAGGAGAAACTCAGGTGATTATTGATGGTGTGCTGCAGCAGGAAGCGGTGGTTACCTTGGCTGATGAGGCCAAAATCTACCAGGTGGAGGTAATTCTGGGAAAGCAATAAGGGACGCAGTAGCTAAATAGTTGTGTTTAATACCGCTACACCCGAAGCTTGAGACAGGAGGGAGTCATTGCAGGTTAGCCGACCGTTGAGCGCATGGATAATGAGATGGACGCTCCTACCACGGCATCGCAATGTGCCACAATTTGAGTGTCTAACCTCAACAGCAGGAGCGTCCAAATGAAAGTATCGACTCTTGGTATCGACTTGGCAAAAAACGTTTTT